>MHOT01000012.1 GCA_001820175.1 Candidatus Staskawiczbacteria bacterium RIFCSPHIGHO2_02_FULL_42_22
CGTTCTACAAATAAGATTGCTTCGTCGTTGCGACTCCTCGCAATGACGTAAATTCGGATCATTCGGATGTCATTCGTAAATTAGGATCGCTTTATAAAAAAATTATCCACACCCACCAAAAACTACTACTACCAACTACAAACCCACATGTGATACAATGAAAGAATTTATACTGTCGCTAACTATGCACAAATTTTTCTCTTTCATCTTTAAACAAAAGAAGATATTGATTCTTGTGCTTTTGGCATTGGTAATAACAGGAATTATTGCACCTCAAGTTGCTTTTGCCTGGGATTCATGGCAAGACATGTTTAGTGATTGCTTTCTTAACCCCCGTTGCATATTTAGTGAAAAATCTGCTGTAGTAAGAGGTACTGTAGCCGGTATTATTGGCGGACTTATTACTATTATAGGATCCCTTATTCTTGGAATGACCGCACTCTTTAGTTTTATATCGGGAACCTTACTAAACTGGGTTTTGGTAATTTCGACAAAAGTAAGCTATACCAGCACCGATCCGTTATATAACCCAGTCATAGCTACCGGCTGGCCCATTGTAAGGGACTTTGCCAATATTATTATTGTGTTAGGCCTTGTTATTATTGCCCTGGCCACCATTTTGCGCTTTAAAAATTATGAAACCCGCCAGCTTTTGGTAAAACTGATCGTTGCCGCCCTGCTCATTAATTTTTCTTTGGTAATCTGCGGCGTAGTTATTGATATTTCCAATGTGCTTATTTCCTATTTTTTGGGCAACGGCAATGCATGGGCATTTCTTTCCAATGATCAGGGATTCGAGGTTGCGCTAAATTTTTCAAAAAATGCCGCAAAAGACACCCCCCTTGTTTTATTTTCAAGACTGTTCGCTAATGTATTTTTTAACATTATGCAGGGTGTTATTAATTATCTCTATGTCTTTTTATTTTTATTTAGAATTTTTGCTCTTTGGGTACTAGTACTTTTATCCCCTCTGGCCTTTGCCTGCTACGTATTCCCCAAAACCAAGACCATGATTTTCGACAAGTGGTTGAATAACTTTTTGCAATGGGCATTTATCGGGGCTCTTGGCGCCATGTTTATTTTCCTGGCAAATAAAATAAATATTGCTATGTCAAAAGCGGGAACAGGAATCGCTAACTTTAAATTTCCGGAGGGTAATGGACCCGGTAAGATATTTGATTTTATAGGTAACGATGTTACAAAAATATTTACTTTTTTTGTGCCGGGAATGTTTTTGGTCATCGGGTTTATTATATCACTGCAGGTTTCAGCCGCTGGGGCCAACTACGCCGTCGCAGGGTTTAAAAGGAGCGGAAATGCAATAGCCCGAGCGGGCAAATGGACCAGAAAATTCGCAGCGGATAACATTGGATACAGAGGATATACCGCCACAAGCATAAAAGATGCAGTCGTAGATAGAGCAACTAGAATTGGGGAAAGTTTAAGGCTTATTAATAGAGGGACAGCAGATACGAATAAAAAAGTAAGACAATCTGGCAAATTAGATGAAAAGGGACGAGTAGAACGAGCAAATGATATGAACACTCAGCAGAAACTTGCCGTGGCAAGAGAAACACCATTAACCCAAGCAGCTGGATTAAACCAAGCTGCAGTACTTAAGAGTATGACCAAAGAAGAGTTTGGCCTACTAAGTAATGATGAGCAAATAAGATTATTAAGAAATAGCGAACAGAACGGTTATGGATTAAAACCACATGAAATGGTGACTAAAATGAGTACGGCTAATCAAAATCGAGTAGTGCGAGAAGATATGTTTGATTCAAAGACCAGAGGAGAAGCATTAAAATCTTTAGCTGGAAAAGGGCAAATTAATTCCTCATCGTATAATCCAGCTGTAGCAACATCAGCATTAAATCAGGATGAAATTATTAGAGCAATGCAAGACGCAAGAGATAATGGATCAGATCTAAAAGACATTATTAGTGGATTAGAAGGACAGGATTTGGCTGACATCATCGGAGAAACTAGAACTGCGGCTGCAATGGGGGAGGAACTTTTTGACGGAGCAACAAGGGTTAAATTATTAAAAGCATTGGGCGATAAAAAACAAACTGATTTACTAACACAAGTAGAATTAATGGATGAAATGAGGTTGGCTGCGATAAATGGAATGAAATTACCAGATATTGTAGGAAAATTAGATAGTGCAAACCAGGCCCATATCATTGAAAATAATCTATTTAATCCAGAAACAAGAGCTAAAGTAGTAGAATCACTAGCTAAAAAGGGAAGACTTGACCTTATACCAGTTGCCAGTCGATCAACGGCATTTACTGAAGCCATGGATAATGGAGTTGATGCAGAAGATTTGGAAAAAGCAGATTACCATGCTGCTGAATTCAATCAAGTTAGAATACAACGACTCATAGCTAACGGCGTTGCTCCAGCCAATGCGCCAACTGAAGCAAGAAGACAGGTCCTCGATAGTACAATAACTAAAATGGACGGGGATCAACTTCGAGGAATTGACAGAATAGATATTACCGCAGATAGAATTGAAGCATTGACTCCGGAAAAAGTACTTGAATTCCGCTATGCTAGCACTGACAGAAGAACGGAAATTAGGACGACAGTAAGAGCAGCCCTTGATACAAAGAGAACAGCTGCTGATGCGGACTATAACATAGCTCAGGTCGCGGGGGAAGTAGCAAAAGCCGAAAAAGCTCTGGATAAATGGACTAAATTGGATAAGCTAATAAAAGCAATCGATCTTTTACCATAGCACTGTTTATTAATTTAAATACATATGATTGAAGAAAAAAATACAATTATACCTTTTAGTAAGAATGCTACAGATATTCTTTATGGCATAGAAAAAAAATACAAATTAGAAGAAACTCGAGAGGAAACCATACAAAGGATTCATAATCATAAAATTCACAAAATTAATATTGTGGCTACTCTTGTAAGGAATTTTATATTGGAAGAAATCTCTAATACAGAATTTCTTGATGCTCTCCATAAAGAGTTGCATATCTCAAAAGAAGCGGTAAAAAATCTAGCTATAGATATAGTAGATAATTTAATCCCGTTATTAGAAAAAATTCCCGAAGATCAACTGGAAGAATATAATAGAAAAAAACGATCAAAAGAAAAAAATAAAGAAGCAGATGTTAAGAAAACAGAAAATAAAAAGGGGGAATTTCAAGAACAATTATTAAATAAAATAAGAGGCGATGTAAATATCCCGAAACCCGAACCGAAAGAAACACCAGCGACGCCCAACCTTAAAAAACCCGAAATTGAAGATGTGGAAGATAATGCAAAGGATATTCAACATGTCCAACAAAAAAAGGAGGAAACCGTAGTCCCACCAACGCTAAAAGAAGAAAAGAAGGCAGATCCATACCAGGAACCTGTGGAATGAATTTCTAATTGACCTAATCAAACCCCAATGAACAATGAGCCAATTTCTAAAATCTACGACTTAGAAGAAAGAACAGCTAAATTTGGTGAAAACATAATAAAGTTTGCCAGAAAAATACCTAAAGATGTCATTACCTTACCTTTAATAAATCAGTTAGTAAAATCCGGCACCAGTGTGGGTGCTAATTACTGTGAAGCGGATGATGCTGAATCGAAACAGGATTTTAAACATAAATTGGGAATTTGTAAAAAAGAGGCAAGGGAAACAAAACATTGGCTAAGAATGATTGTGATTGCCATACCAGAAATAGAAAAAGAAGCAAAAATACTTTGGCAAGAAGCTAAAGAATTAAATCTTATCTTTAATGCTATTATTAAAAAATTAAAATAAAGCCATTTTAGACATTCGGTATTCTAAATTAGGATTTGATTAGAAATTAGGTTAATTAGAAATTAGAAATTGCATATTTTTAATATCATTAAAAATTAGCGATGGCACAATACTCCACTCCACAATTTACTGAAAGCGAAGGGAAAATTATTTCTTTCCTCACCTTTCGCCAATTTTTTGTCCTCGTTGGAGGAGGAGCGGTTTGTTTTGCGCTGTATTACACCCTGCCGTTTGCTCTTTTTTTGATTTTAGGGATAATGGTGGCCACCATAACCGCGGCCATCGCATTTTTAAAAGTAAATAATACTTCAGTAGTAACCCTGGTACTTCACTTTATTACCTTTTCAATCGCCTCAAAAACGTATGTATGGAAGAAAAAAGAATCGGTATATCCTTTTGCTAGTAAGCGGTACGAGGCCAAGGATATGGAAGTGGGCGGCAAAACCGCGCTGGATGCTACTAAAAAAATAGTAGAATACCGCAAGAAGTGAATTTATTTTTATTATGAATCTCGAATCTTGTATCTTGTAGCTTGAATAGAATAAAGAATCATGAATGATGACAATAAAATCAGAAGGTTTACCGATCTTCATGCTTGGCAAGAGGGGCATAAGTTAGTATTAATGGTCTATAGAAATACTGAAACATTTCCCGATAAAGAAAGGTTTGGGATAATAGACCAAATGAGACGAGCTGTAATTTCTTTGACTTCTAATATAGCGGAGGGATTTTCAAGGAGGTCTTCAAAAGAAAAGAACAGGTTTTATTGCATGGCCCAGGCATCATTAGTAGAATTACAAAATCAACTTATTATTTCTAGAGATATTGGTTATTTATCAAATGATGAATTTAAAATAATTGCAGATCAGTCAGTGGTGGCAAATAAACTGTTAAATGGACTCTTAAAAGCTACTAAAGATAAAAAATTTGAATCTTAGATTCTTAATTCAAAATTCTATTCAAGCTACAAGATACAAGATTCAAGATTCACACACATTATGGCAGAGCAATCAACTCAAGATTTTTTAGAATTCAAAGACATTAAAGAAGGTATTGTTATCCTTAAAAACAACGATATTCGGGGCGTTTTAATGGTCTCTTCCATTAATTTTGCCTTAAAGTCCGACGATGACCGCGCGGCCATCATTTATGCCTTCCAGAATTTTTTAAATTCCCTGGATTTTCCCTGCCAGATTGTGGTGCAGTCAAAAAAAATCAACATCACCCGCTACTTAGACACCCTGCGCGCTCTGGAAGAAAAGCAAACCAACGAACTGCTTAAAATCCAAACTGCTTCATACATAGAGTTTATAAAAAACCTGGTGCAGGGTGATGCGGTTATGACCAAAAACTTTTACGTTGTGGTGCCTTACGCCCTTACGGCAATCTTGGGTACTGGTGCTATTACCAAACAGTTCAATATTCCGGATTTATTGGGCAAAAAAAATAAGGCCGGCGGGCCGGTGCAATCCATCAGCGACGAGGACTTTGAAAAATGCAAAAACCAGCTTTGGCAACGAATGGAATTTTTGGCCCTTGGCTTAAAGCGTTGCGGATTAGACAGCGTGCCGCTTACCACCCCGGAATTAATTGAATTGTTCTGGTCACTACACCACCCAAGCGAAGCGGAAGTGGGGTATTCACCGGAGATAATACCGGAATTATTGAAATAATTCCGAATTATCAATTATCAATTTTCAAGTATCAATCAAGTTTTAAATTACTAAATTATCAATATGGAAAAGATATTTGACCTAGAGGAAAGAACTATGGTTTTTGCAGAAAATATAATTGATTTAGTAAGATCAATAAAAAGTGACTCGGTAAATAATAGAATTATCACCCAATTAGTAGGTTCAAGTGGCTCTATCGGAGCAAATTATTGCGAAGCCACAGAAGGTGAAAGTAAAAAAGATTTTATTCATAAAATTGGCATCGCCAAAAAAGAAATAAAAGAAACCAAGCACTGGTTGCGATTATTAGCCAGAGCTAATCCTGAGAAAAAAGAAGAAATAAGAAAATTATGGAAAGAAGTACAAGAACTGCTATTAATATTCTCTAAAATAATCAGAAGCAGTAAAACCAACGCGATTGAAAATTAATTACTTGATCATTTATTGATACTTGAAAATTGATAATTGATAATTAAGATCATGGCTATTCCATTCTTCAAAAATAAAAAGGGGACAGAAATAGAAGAAGAAAAAATCTTTGGCCAAGACACCCTTAACATCAAGGACATCATTGCTCCTCCTTACATTGGCATTACCCAGGATAATATTAAGCTGGGAGAAAAAATAGTAAAGTCATTTTTTATTTTCTCCTACCCCCGGTATATAAATACCGGCTGGCTGTCTCCGGCCATCAATCTGAATGTTCCCATGAACATTGCTTTTTTCATCCACCCGGTTGACAGTTCCCAGATTTTACGGAAATTGCGTTCAAAGGTGACCCAAGTTTCTTCAGAATTAATAGAGCGCCAGGAAAAGGGGCTTATCCGCGATCCGGCCCTTGAAACATCTTACCAAGACATTGAAAATTTACGGGATAAAATCACCACCGCCCAGGAAAAAATGTTTCAGTTCGGGCTGTATATTACTTTATTTGAAGAAAATCCTCAAACCCTCAAAGAAACTGAGGTAACCCTACGGTCTATTTTTGAATCACGGCTTATTTACATAAAACCGGCGCTCTTTAAACAAAAAGAGGGGTTTATTTCCACCCTTCCCTACGGTCTGGATATGCTTTCGGTTCACGTGCCCATGGACACCGACCCTTTATCCACTTCATTTCCTTTTATTTCGTTTGACTTAAGCTCAAATGAAGGGATTTTATACGGCATCAACAACCATAATAATTCCCTGGTGCTCTTTGACCGCTTCACGCTGGAGAACGCAAACATGGTGGTCTTCGCAAAATCGGGATCCGGCAAGTCCTACGCCATAAAATTGGAAATTTTGCGCTACCTAATGTGGGGAATTGATGTTATTGTGGTAGACCCGGAAAACGAGTATGAATTTTTATCGGATGGCGTTGGGGGCGACTTTTTCAACATTTCCCTTACTTCAGATACCCATATTAACCCCTTTGACTTGCCTATGCCCGGAGCGGAAGAAAACCCCGAAGATATTTTGCGCTCTAACATTATTAACTTGGTGGGGCTGTTGCGAATTATGCTTGGCGGATTGAGTGCAGAAGAAGATAGCATTGTCGACGAAGCCCTCACTGAAACCTACGCCATCCGCGATATTACGGCCCAATCAAACCCCGCCACCTGGCAGGAAAACATACCCGTTCTGTCCGACTTTGCGGAAATTTTGGAAAGCATGGCGGGAGCCGAATCGCTGGCCAGGCGCCTTAAAAAATTCACCCAGGGAACTTTTTCTGATTTTTTCAACCAAAAAACCAATATTGCCATGGATAAGCCATTTATTGTCTTTGGCATCCGCGATATGGAAGAATCACTGCGGCCGGTGGCCCTTTTTATGGTCATGCGATACATTTGGAACACTATTCGCACCCACATCAAAAAGAGGATTTTAGTGGTGGACGAGGCCTGGTGGCTGACCCAGTCCGAAGACGGCGCTTCGTTTTTATTTAGCGTGGTAAAACGCGGCCGAAAATACTGGCTGGGGGTTACCACCATCACCCAGGACGTAGAGGACTTTATGAAATCAAGTTATGGTAAGGCCATTATTACGAATTCCTCGCTGCAATTATTACTAAAACAATCACCGGCCACCATTGACGTGATGCAAAATATATTCAATTTAACTGAACAGGAAAAAATGCTTCTTTTGGAAGCCAATGTAGGGGAGGGACTCTTTTTTGCCGGTAAAAAACATGTCAGTATTAGTATAAAAGCCAGCTACACCGAAGACCAGATTATTACTACCAACCCGGGGGAGGTGGAAAAGATAAAGGAAGCTAAAAGGAAACTAAAGGAAAATCTATAATTAAATTCGAAGCACGAAATCCGAAATACGAAACAAATTCAAATGTTCAAAATCTAAATTTTCAAAACTTGTTTCGAATTTCGACATTCGAATTTCGAGTTTGGTAAGTTATGTCTAGCGAAGTCACATCGCCACAAGGATTATTAATGCTGATTATTGCCGGCTGCTTTGATATAGCCGCCATTCTTATATTTCTTATTGAGGTGTGGGTTGATTTGGGAATTTTCAGCACTTTGGTTGGTTGGACTGGGTTGTTGTTTGTTTTGACATGGGCATTCCTTACCGGACGCATGTCAGTAACCGATATAACCAACATATTAAAAAGAAAATCAAAAAAGGGAAGTGGGTCGCCAGAAAAAATAGCCGGTTCGAGCGATATGAAGGATTGGAAACAAAATAAAGACGGGGTATATGAATTACAAAATAAAGAGTCACCAGAAACCGATGATGCAAATAATCAAGGAACCAGTGGGCTTAGTGGGTTTACAAAGAAATTTGGGTGGGGTTTAATTGTAGAATTAGTTCCATGGATTAGTGCGGTTTTACCAATGCTTACTATGCTTGTTTGGAGATTACTACGAGATGATAGTGGAGGAGTCAGCCAAAACAACGACTCCCAAGAAGAAGGCCAGTCAGGCACCTTAAAAATGCCGGATAAAAAACCAACCAGCGCGCCGCAAACGCCCGCCGCACCGGCTGAAAAAGCGGCGTAAAACTTGAGATTGCTTCGGCCGCGGCCCTATGGACATCACATCCAGAAACCGCACTCCAAGTCTTGCCGGATTTGCCAATCTTGGGCAGTTTTCACAAAAAATTTGTTCGGCGTAGCTACGGCTAGGCCTTACAAATTTTTTGCTCCAAGCCGCCCAATATTGCGAAACCGTCGGCAACTTTAGTGCGGTTTCTGGATGTGATGTCCATAACAACCCTAGATTGCTTCGTCGTCACGCCTGCGGGCGCAACTCCTCGCAATGACGGGGGACACAGAATTCGCGTCATTGCGAGGAGCCCGCAGGCGACGAAGCAATCTAACGGTGAACGGAGATTGCTTCGCTGCGGCTCGCAATGACGGATTGATGACGAGCTTAAAACATTATTCACAGTTCAAGGAAAATATGATGTGTTATAAAATTTCCGAATATGGTAAAATATTCGAATAGTTATGATTAAAAAACCGAAAAAACTAATTTATTTCTTTGCCGTTTTTTTGATAGGTTTTTTACTGTTAACGGTAAGCTATAGCGCTTTGGCGCTGGAAGTGCAATATCCTCACATTCCGGGATTTTCGGATATTAAAAATGGAAGCACCCTACCCGATTATATTAATTATTTCTTTGGCTTTATTATGGTAACGGCCGGAATCATTGCGGTTATTTCCATTGCCATTGGTGGCCTGCGCATGTTAATTTCTGCCGGTAACCCGGGGGCCCGCGGCGAGGCGATGGACCGGATTTTTGGAGGAGTGCTAGGTATTATTTTATTGATGTTTTCCTACGTTATTTTAGAGACCATTAATCCCCAGCTGGTGAATTTGCAAGAAACAAGTGTAGTGTCTCTAAACAAAGGAATGTTTTTAGGAGAGCCGAAGGAGGGACAGGCCATGAATAATAATTCACACTCCATTACGGCTAATTTCGCCCAAAAATTACTAATAAATAACCCCCTTGCGGTTGCAATCGCGAAAGCCGATGGAAGTTTCTATAGCCAATTTAATATTGAAGATTATGATATCACCCCATTGCCCGAATCCATAATTAATAGAACTTTCAAGCCGGGGAGTTTTGTTTGGAATAATTGTCCGGGGTGTGTTGAAGGAGACGGTCCGGGTAAATTTCTGCGGGTGACATACCGTTCTGAGGGCGAAGAGTTTAACGATGACGATACTGCGGCAAAGCGTGTTCATTTACCAGACATAGAAACTACTGACGAAAATTTTGACGAGGTTAGCTTCTCTCTTTATGGAGTAAAAGACCTTGATTGGGCCGAAAAAACGCCGGGGATCTATCTTTTTAAGACCGATGATTGCACGGGCCTGCCCACCCGTGTCATTACTAGCAGCGGGCAAATTCCCCCCGGTTTTCAAAACCAGGTGCGTTCAGCCCAGATTCTTAATGGGAATGAAGAGGGAGACCCCCGCTACGGATTTATTTTAAACACCAGCCCCGATTTAAAGGGCACCTGCAGCCAGCCGTTTATGAATTATGAGGCCAGCGACCCTGATTACGAGGACGGAGAAGACCATGATTCCGAAGACGAAGCCCCGTGTTTTCCAATTATTAACGACTCACCTTCGTGCGATTTTACGGTCCCCCAAACCCATAATGTATGCGTTAACCAAACCTGTACCCAAGTAGACGGAGTGGGGGACAATGCCTGCAACACTAGTTCCGACTGCCTGCCCCAAACCCACAACGAATGCGTCAACCAGGCCTGTCAAGAG
Organism: Candidatus Staskawiczbacteria bacterium RIFCSPHIGHO2_02_FULL_42_22; assembly: GCA_001820175.1. Taxonomy (GTDB): domain Bacteria; phylum Patescibacteriota; class Minisyncoccia; order Minisyncoccales; family Staskawiczbacteraceae; genus VGLO01. Next base: position 10,175 of record MHOT01000012.1, read on the forward strand.
ATAAGCGGAGCTGGCGATAATAAATGTACCAGCAACAGCGAATGTCTTCCTACGTGTAATACCGATACACAAAAGTGCGAGGTGGGGGGCGGAGGAAAGAGTTGTAATTCTGATTCAGAATGTACAACTTCTGTTCATAACGAATGCGTCAACCAGGCCTGCCAAGAGGTAAGTGGAGCTGGCGATAATAAATGTACCAGCAATAGCGAATGTCTTCCTACGTGTAATACCGATACACAAAAGTGCGAGGTGGGGGGCGGAGGAAAGAGTTGTAATTCTGATTCCGAGTGCACACCGCAACTGGCAGTATTGACCATAAAAAAAGTGGTTGATAATGCGGGGGTTGGGAACTCTAATTGCGAAAGTTTTCAGACCTATCGTCTATTTGATTATAATCACTCTGAATGGCTTGGGCTTAACCTATGTCCATCGGGTACGGTGGATATACCGCTTGAAGCAGGTTATTATGCATTTATGGAAAATGAGCGCAGGCCCCCCTACAAGGCAACTTATGAAGGCGCATGCCCCAGCACCAATATTATCCAAGTAACCGAAGGCCAAAATGCCACCTGTACGGTTACTAATACATATAGTTATGGATGCAATAGCCAAAACCAATGTGTTGAAGGGGGCACGGTTAAAGGTTGTGATATTGCCAACGGTGATGCCGACTGCACTGCGCCAACTGGCAAATGTAGCACTAACCCTAGCCAGACCTATACTTGTTCTCCGTCAAATAATGGCGCCCCTTGCACCTCTGCCAATGTATGTAAACCAAGATGCAATAGCCAAAACAAATGCGTTCAGGGGCTTACTGAAGGGCCAGAATGCAGTAATCTTGGCGGTGACTGTACTGCATCCATTCTTGTAACAAAAGAATGTGATCCGGTTGGTGATCAAGGGCGCTTTATTATGAGAAAGGACGGTCAGAATATGAATGGCCCAAACACTCCGGATATAGGATGTGGCGAAAGCGCAAGCGCCCAAGTAACACCGGGAAGAGATTATATCATAAGCGAAGCTCCTGGAAACAGTACCACTGATCTCTCTAAATATGATACAGTTATTGGCGGGGAATGCGACCGAAGCGGCCGATTTACTGCGAAGGTAGGTGTTAATAGGTGTACCATCACCAATAACAAGAAACATGCGTATTTGCAAATAAAAAAAGAGTGCAGTCCCACAGATGATACTGGTCACTTTGACTTGCGAATTGATGGCATAACGACTTATAGTCAGAATATGGATTGTGTAAATAATACCACTACTCCACGTAGAGATGTGGGTACTGGAACCCATACCGTCAGTGAACTTGCGGGAAGTAATACCAATCTTTTCGATTACACCACTACTATTGATTGCGGTTCGGGGGCGACCAGCGGAACTAGTAAAACTATCACCCTGCAAAAAGATGATGATAAACTCTGCACTATTACCAACACTAAAAAACCACCCGGTTCCGCGTCTATAAAAGTAGTAAAACAGTGTAATCCGAGTAGCGACCCAGGTCGTTTTAAAGCAACTATTAATGGCGAAATTGCCAGCAACCAAGAATTAACATGTACCGGCCCCACGTCATCGGTAACTATTAATGTATCACCCGGAAATTATCTGGTAGGTGAAGTTGCTGGCAGTGGTACCAACCTCTCCCAATACAACCCACCGGTGTTTGGTGGGGACTGCACTCAAAGTGGACAAATTATTGCGGAAGTAGGAAAAACGAATTCATGTATTATTACTAATAGCCCCAAAACTGCTTCATCAGCAACCCTGCGTTTTCATAAGACCGTATTTAATAGCGACAACAATGGTAGTCCCGATTATTCTCCTAATGATTTCGGACCATTTACCCTGCAAAATACATCTCGTTCATATACATTTAATGTAGATGCAAGCGGCGATGCCATAATTACTAATATTGTACCCGATACATATTCTATTATTGAAAATTATCAAGATTATTATGAGGCAACTTATACCGGAACCGGTGGAGCATGTAACGGCAATAATATCATACCTTTAGGACCAGGAGAAACAAAGGAGTGCATTATTTTTAATAGGTGGGAGGGAGGAATATTAGTGTTACATAAAATTATAAAGGATGGTGATTTAAAAAGCGAAGATTTTCTGCCATTTATTTACGATGCAGACTTGGATTATGGTCAATTCTATACTTGGGGAGTACCAATACCAGTTTATGCTGGTCATCAGTTGTACGTCTCTGAAATCATACCTGCTAATTCTAATTATACCGGCCAATTTGCTCCCCCAAGCGATTGCGATGCAAATGGAGGCATTATTCTTGACGTAGACCAATGGGCGGATTGCAATATTACTAATACCTATCAACCTAGCCCATCAGACACAATGTTAACGGTAATAAAAAAAGTAGTGGGAGGACCACTGGATGGGCAATCAAGCCAGTTCCGGATGACCATCGCTGGTTCTGCTGGCCCTGCCGTACAGGGAGATAATTCTTTTCCTGGCACAGATGACCCCGGCACCCCAAAGATGTTATCTATAACTGGCCCTACCGACTACCGCGTCGAAGAATCATCGGTCAGCGGTTACACAATGACATATTATAATAATTGCTCAGGTACCATAAACCCGGGGGATCACATCATCTGCAGTATTACTAATACTTATCAATTAGGAGCAGGATTAATAAACCCTCAAAACGCTATTTTGGCTAATGTTTCAACCAGTATTATTAATAAAATAAGGCCAGAAATAATTTCTCTTGCCTCACCCATGCGCATCCGGCTTGCCGCCACGGTTGATGATAGGGGAGGCGTCGGTAGCGACCCTATCGCATTCCCCGCCAGTTATATTTATGTTATTAAGGGTTACAACCCTGGCAATCCGGAGTTTGATACCCCGGGAACCGGGGTAAGCTTGTATGCCGGCACGCGCTACAAATACCTTCCACCTTCCACTATTAAACAACACTTTATTTTAGATGGGACAACTGATTGCGACGACACCTATCAAACCTGCTGGCCCTACACCAACACCGACGATTTATTAAAAGAAATTGGCGATATCCAGCCGGGTTTTGGTCAAAACCAGGATATCTGCAAGCGAACCTATATTTACCCCTGCACCCAGTACATCGACCACCAGGGAAGCTACCTTACGGTTTTATACACCCAAAACCAGGGAAACCCCTACAACCAAACCTGCAGCACTTTCATTAATTCGGTTGACTTTATCAGGGACACCAATAATATTCCCATAGGTAGCACACCTATTAACAATCCCTTGCCCACCAATTCTAATATTGATGTAAATAGCGATATTAGTATTTTTGATAATAATAAATACGTCTGCAGAGTGGATATCTTCCCAATACTGCCGTAGTATTACCACTCGTCATTGCGAGGGTTCGAAACCCGAAGCAATCTCCACCTCTCGTCATTGCGAGCCACGGCGAAGTAATCTTATAGCGATCCCTCACGCCTCGTCATTGCGGGTATAAAGGTAGGTAACTTGTTGCTAATTTTTGAAGTAGATATACCACTTAAAGAAATCCTTTCGCCTGCCCTTTAACAATCCGCGATGTTGTCGGTAAATAATTTTTAATCTTGAAAAATATCCCTCGATCTTGTTCGTGGTTGAAGGAATATTTTTATCTTTTAAATAATGGAACATGCTCGGCAGAGCGTTTATCAATAAATTTCTGGTTGCTTTAAGATCGCTGAAAACTTTATCCTTTGAAGACAGGAGGTTCACCGATTTTCCGTATTTCCTTTCCCATTTTTGAAAAGTATTTAAGAATATTTTTTTACCTCTTTCATTTTTAATTTTTGTAACAGATAGCAATATATCTCTTAATTTCTTGCTGGCCTCCAGCTTTGGATTTCTTCTTAACCATGATAACCCCTGCCGTTGAATGTGTGCCAAACATCTTTGTATGATAATATCTGGCCAGACATCTTTAATGGCCCTCATTACGCTTGTATTGCCATCTACCGTGATAGCCATGGGCATAATGCCGCAGCTCTTTGACTCTTCAAAAATTGATCTTGCATATTCGTAATTTTCTCTGATACAATATTTATGATTTACGATTTTACCATTCGAATTGTCTATTAGCACCATTAGACAATTTTCATGTTTGAAATATGTCCCATCAAAAAGTAAATATTTTATTTGATGGTAATTTAGAGTTTTTTTATCCGGCGCTTTGTTCATCCAAAAAGATAATATTTGTTTTATCTTCCAAATTCCACGACGGCTAATACTGACTAATTGCCTTGCCGAATAACCCTCAACAATCCACAGCTCAAACCATTTTCTTTCGTTAAATTCCTTGTTCTTGCGATTATGAAAAGTGTAGGTGTGCTTACAAATTTTACATCTATACCTCTGGTAACCGCATGAAGTGCGACCAAATAATTTAACATTCAAAGAACCACACTTTAGACAACTTTTTTTTCATAATATTGAACTGATTTGATATTATTCCAGATTTTAATTGTAATTTACTCTCAAATTAGCACGAAATCCGCATTTTTAGCAACAAGTTACCTACCTTTATACTCATTGCGAGGAGTCCTGAGCCGCAGCGAAGGACGACGAAGCAATCTAACATTGAACGGAGATTGCTTCACTGCGGCTCGCAATGACGGCGTAACTGTAAACAAAAACGACCCTTGGGATCGTTTTTGTTTACAGAATTGTAAAAAAATTATTTGGGACTTATCACAATCCGCCGCTCCGCCCCCTCACCCTGGCTTTCAACTATTACCTCTTTATGTGACTCTAATTCAGTATGCACGATTCTCCTTTCATATGAAGACATTGTGGGCAGGGTTATGGGTTTTCCTTGCGCCAGGGCCTCGGACACCGAATCATTGGCTATTTTTTTTATGTATTCAATTTTATTTTTTTTGTAGTCGTTAATATCTAAATATACATAAAAAAATTTCCCCAATTTTTTGGCCAGCATAATTCGCAGCAGGTAATTGAGGTCAAATAGCGTTTGGCCATTTTGGCCAATCAGTATTTGCGGCTCATCCAGCCGCACCTCTATGGTAACACTATCAACCACTTCTTTTTGATCGGCATTATCTTCTGGGGCCTGGCCGGCCTTATGCTCAATATTAATGTCTTGAACTGGTAGCGTCAATTTTTGGAAAAATTCTGACACCGTTTCGCGTATATTTTTTATGTCTTGATCGTCTATCATAATTAATAGACCTGTTGCGTATTAAGGATTTACTGCAAATTGCATATTTCGGCCATAAATTTGCTATAATTTTTCGGCGGGCCCTCTAGGCAAGCCGAAAAATTCTATCAAATTTCTGGCTCAAAATCTTCAATTTTCGTAACAATCCTTAATACGCAACAGGTCTAATTCTTTAAATGTAACCTCTTGCGCCTCTCCCATATATACTCGTCGTCATTGCGAGCGAGCGGCCGCAGCCGCGAGCGCGGCAATCTCCTTTTTTTTACGGGGATTGCTTCGGGCCTGCGGGTCCTCGCAATGACGAGATAGGGGGAATTACTTTTATATTTTTTGATCTTTTGAGAATAAACCATTGCTGCGCCATGGAAAATAATCCGCTTACAATCCAATATAGTCCCAGCGCCGATGGTAATTTTATAAGAATAATCACGGTAATAATAGGAAAAAGATATACCATTTGTTTTTGCATCATGGATGCAATATCAGGGCCACTTTTTGCCACCCCCTTAATTGTCTTGGGAAGCAGCATTTTTGTTTGAAAAAATTGTACGGCTCCCGCCAACACTGCAAATATCATATTAGGGTCGCCTAGGTTAATAAGCCCCAGAAACATTGTGTTAATCTGCACGGGGTTTACCACAAATTGATATAAATGAGAAAGCTCTTCTGGTTTTAATCCATTCCAAAATACCCGATACAGGGCGATAAGAATAGGGAGTTGTATCAAGGCCAAAAAAAGGCCTGAAAACGGGTTTATCTTTTCCCTGCGGTATAATTCCAGGGTCTCTTTGGCTTGCTTTTCCTTATCGTCTTTATATTTTTTTTGCAGTTCCCGCAACTGCGGCTGCAATTTTTGCATAGCCGCCTGAGAGGCAACGGCTTTCACTGAAAGCGGATAGATAATAATCCGAATAATCACTGTAAGAATAATAATAGCGATGCCAAAATCGTGGCCAGGCACATAATTATAAATAATCACCAGGAAATTAAAGAGGGGAAAGTATAAAAAAAAATCGAAAAAATTTACAATAAATTGGAACATTATTACTTAATTTCTAATTATTCTAATTATTCTAATTAACCTAATCAAATATCAATAACTAAAATACTTAAATCCTAAAACGGTTTAGAGATTAGGTATTCACTTATTGGATATTGATTAGAATAATTAGGTTAATTAGAAATTAGAATAATTTTATATTATTCCCATCTTTCTAAAAGAATCACTGACGGTTTTCTGTATCTCTAAAAACTCTCTTTTCTCGATTCCAGCCAAACTAATAACAATAACATCAAATGATCCGTTTAATTCCCCCAATAAACCCGCAACTGCGTCTCGTAATCTCCTTTTTACCCTATTGCGTACTACGGCTTTTGGTGAAACCTTCTTACTGACCACAAAACCAAAGCGACTGGAAGGTAAATTATTTTTCACAGCTTTTACCAGTAAAAAATCCTGCTTGACGCCCTTTCCCCCAGTAAAAACCTTATCGAAATCCTTTTTTTTGGTAAGTCGGTTTATTTTTGGCAACACTTCTGCAAATTATCAATTATCAATTTTCAATGACCAATTTTCAATAACGGCGTCAATTGATAATTAGATAATTTAGAAATTGATTGATACTTGATAATTGATAATTGATAATTTCCACATTTACACCGAAAGCTTCTTCCTTCCCTTAGCTCTTCTTCGCGCCAAAACCTGTTTGCCTTTCTTGGTTTGCTTGCGCACTAAAAAACCGTGGGTTTTTTTTCTTTTTTTCTTCTTGGGGTTATACGTAAAACTCATAATTGTATAATTCTCTTAATTAATATAATATGGTTACTATAGTATAAAAAAATCCCCGAGTCAATTGTGTAATTGCGCGTTTAATTTATTGTGCGTCTACCTTAAAATGTATCACACATATTATCCCCATCTTATCAACAACCTAGGTTTATTCTATTTTAATTTGACTCGCGGGTTCAGTATTTGATATTTATATTATATAGTTTCTAAAAAAATAACTGCGTAATTTTGCGTTAATTTCCGCGTTTTTGCGCGACCATGTATGGACCACAACGAACTCTGGCAACAAGTGCTGGCACAAATGCAATTTCATATTTCCAAGGCAAATTTTGCCACGTGGTTTCAAAATACCGAAATTATTTTAAGAGAAGATGAAAAGATGGTCATTTCCGTACCCAATGCTTTTTCTAAAGAATGGCTGAAGAACAAATATTATAAACTTATTCTCAAAACTATCCATACTACAGATAATTCTATAAAAGAATTGGAGTTTGTTATTAAACCTCAGTTATTAAAAAAAATTGACCAGAAAGAGGATACTAAAAAACCAGAAATAGAAACCGGGCAATTAAAATTTGAAGAGTTTAAGGTAAACAAAGAAACTAATTTAAATCCGCGCTACACCTTTGAAAATTTTGTCGTCGGATCATTTAATGAGCTGGCGTATTCGGCCAGCTTGGCGATTTCAGAAAATGTCGGGACTGTGTACAACCCCTTATTTATTTATGGCGGCGTCGGTTTGGGAAAAACCCATTTAATACAGGCCATTGGAAATAAAATACATGACAGCCCCAAAAAAAAGAAGGTAAAGTATATTTCCTGTGAAAAATTTGTTTCGAGCATTGTGTCGGGAATACGAAACCATAATATTGATATTTTTAAAGCAAGTTTGTCTTTAATTGACGTATTAATTATTGACGACATCCAGTTTTTGGCAGGAAAAGATAAAACCCAGGAAGAATTCTTCCACACTTTTAATTCTCTATACGAAAAAAATAAACAAATCATTCTTTCTTCTGATCGGCCGCCCAACGCCATTCCTGAACTAGAAGAACGCCTGCGATCGCGTTTTGAAGGCGGAATGATCACCGACATTAGTCTACCGGATTATGAAACACGGCTTGCTATTTTAAAAACAAAGCTTCAAGAAAAAAATCTAAAACTACCCGAAGATGTATTAGAATACGTCGCTTCTAACGTAAAAAAGAATATCAGGGAATTAGAAGGGGCCCTTAATAGTTTATTAATATATTATAAAACCAACACCTCAATTCCTAACCTTGAAACAACTAAAAGATTATTGAAAAATTTTGTATTTTCTCCCTTTAATGTGGCAAATTACAAAAAAATCATTGAAATTGTTTCTAAATTTTATAATTTAGATGAAAAAACGATTTTTAACCCGACCCGCCGCAAAGAAATTGTTAGGCCCCGGCAAATTGCCATGTTTTTATTAAGAGAAGAATTAAAATACTCCTTCCCGGCCATTGCCCGTAAATTTGGCGGAAAAGACCACACCACCGTGATTTACGCCCATAAAAAAATACTCCAAGAATGCCAACAAAATAATAAACTCACTGAAGAATTAAATATGATAAAACAAAAAGTATATAGTGGTTAAGCAACCCCTCACGCCCCACATAACCCCTCACGCCCCCACCGTCATTGCGAGGCACACTGAAGCAATCCCCGTACAAAACGACGAGATTGCCACGTCGCTTGCGAGCTCCTTGCAATGAAGACACTGGGTCACTGATCCTATTTTACACTTTTTGATTAGGGGGTGTGAGGGGTTACCGCCTCACCACCATCACTACCGTCATTGCGAGGAATCCGCAGATTCCGTGGCAATCCCTCAATAATACGACTAGATTGTCCCGATGGTGGAGCCATCGAGGATCCTCGATAGAATCGGGACTGCGGGCCCTCGTAATAACAGTACGGGGGATGATGTGGTTAAAATTAAAATAAGATAGTGGAATACCTGTGTAAAAGTACGGTAGTAAACTGAACACCATTGATGTATAAAAAATACTATAAAAATTCACCCACCTTATCACCAAATGATTTCCAATTATTTATCAACAAGTTATTATAAAAAAAGATAAAGATAAATTACCCTATAAAATTATTAAAAATACATTAAAATTACCTTCACCAACAACAATAATAATATTTTATTAACTATTAATTACGACATTATGAAAATAGAAGTGTTGAAAGAAAATTTAAAATCAGGCCTTATTATTAGTGAAAGAATTGTGGGTAAAAACATATCCCTCCCTATTTTACATAATGTGTTAATAACCACAGAGAATAATTTTTTAAGTTTAATTTCTACTGATTTAGAAGTAACTATTAAATTATGGATGCTGGTGAAAATTATTAACAAAGGAAGTGTGGTGGTGCCGGCAAAATTCCTTTCTAGTTTTATTACCTCTTTACCTAATGAGAAAATAACTATGGAGCAAAGGGATCAGTCCTTGTATATTGAGTGTGGAAATGTGAAGACAAAAATCCAAGGACATAACTTAGAGGATTTTCCTATTATCCCTGAGTTTAAAAATACTGAAACACTGGAGGTTGATAGCCAGGCATTATATGGGGCAATTTCACAGGTGGTTGATATTGCTTCCCAGAACCAAGGCCGACCGGAAATTTCTGGTGTCTATTTTTCTTTTCTGAAAAATTCCATTAAAGTAGTGGCCACTGATAGTTTTCGTTTAGCAGAAAAAAATATTCACCTATCAGAGCCCATTAAAAAAGAGCATAGTTTTATTTTGCCCCAAAAGTCGGCCCGAGAAATTATGAATATTTTAGAGGGAAGGGGAGGGGCGGTGATCATATATTTTTCACCAAATCAAGTACTTTTTGAAGTATTAATGAAAGAGGTTGGGCATCCGGAAGTCCAAGTTACTTCCCGTCTTATTGATGGGGAGTACCCTAATTACCAAGATATCATACCCAGTAAATTTAAGACCCATATTACGGTATCAAAAGACCAATTTTTAAACCAAATAAAAACCGCGTCATTATTTTCAGGTAAGGTTAATGAAGTGAGAATTTCCCTTAGTACCGAAAAACAAGACCTTGAAATATCTTCAAAGAGCCAAGATGTTGGCGAACACACCTCATTATTAAAAGCAAAAATAGAAGGGGAGGCGATACAGATATCTTTTAATTATAAATTTTTAATGGATGCTCTTTTGCACATGAAAAGTTCAGAGGTAATTTTAGAAATAAGCAAAGAAGATGGACCCTGTCTTCTGCGACCCCTGGGAGACGATAGTTATATTTGTGTAGTGATGCCGATTAAATCGCTTCAATAGTAACCGTAATAAAAAATCCCAAAAGTTTCTTGGGATTTTTTATTGTGGTTAATTTACTTTCTATGAATTATGAAATACCCTCCACTTCGTAACCCCTCACGCTCCTACATACACCCACCGTCATTGCGAGGAGCGCGCACGCGACGCGGCAATCTCCACCACCAAACGACGACGGAGATTGCCATGGCTGGCCAGACGCGAGGCGTAATTTGTCGCAACAAATTCGCCCCGTCTCCGGCCTCGCAATGACGGGAAAAATATTATTTCGTAATTCAAAGTAACTTACCCTGAAGTATCAGTGGTGTCGCCAATCCAATTTTGGACTGCCGCCTCCCAAAATGGATACTGGGGATCGTTGTTGGGATTTGGATAAGAAGTATCAAGAGGATTATCTTTATTAATGTAATGCAAAATACTATGGGGTGGTTCTTGTTCTGGAAATTGACCCAATAAAATAGGGTTTTTACTTTGTGGCGGCTCGGGCTTGGTAAAACTCTGTTTGGGGTGCAAAGCGAGCATTTTTTGCATCACCTTGCGCCAGATAGGAGCCGCCAAACCAATACCCTGGCTGGTGGTTGAAGAATTATCATTATTTCCCACCCAAACGCCAATTGAGGCAAAGGGCGTGTACCCCATCGTCCATCCATCGTTTTGGTATTGGGTGGTGCCGGTTTTAGCTGCCACCTGGTAGTCCTTAAAATATAAAGCGTTGTTGACGCCAAATACAGGGGCTCTAGCGTTATTATCCGACAGAATATCGTTTATTTGCCGGGCCACCTCTGTATCTAAAACTTTAGTAAGTTGGGGGGTATTTTGTTGAATAATATTCCCCTTACTATCCTCGATTTTTAAGATACTTATCGGCGGTACTCGCTTACCCTCCGTAGCAAATACGCCATAAGCCGAAGTCATATCCAAAAGAGTTACTTCACCTCCACCCAACACTAACGATAGTCCATATGCATCAGGATCGTGCAGGGTGGTGATACCCATATCATGGGCGGTTTTTAAGCTATCAATAACCCCTGTTAGGTATAATAATTGAACTGATGTGATATTGAGTGATTGGGCTAAAGAAGATCGCATTGAAACCTGGCCACGCCAACTGCCATCGTAATCCTGAGGGTGGTAACAGGCCAAGCTGTATTGATCTTTGGTCTGACTGCCATCGGCGCTGCAGTTTGGGTTAAATTCGGTTTTTACGTCCCATAACATGGTGTTTGGGGTATAACCCTCTTTTAACGCAGTGGCATACACAAAGGGTTTAAATGAGGATCCTGGTTGGCGTTGGCCCATAGTGGCTACGTCGTACTGGGGGTCAAATAAACACCTGCTGGCGGCCTTTTGGTCGCATCCTTCAGGATATGATTTTCCAAAATAATTCTTTGATCCAATGAGTGATAAAATTTCTCCCGTATACGGGTCAATTACCACCAACGCAGCATTATTAGCACGGGATTTTATATTAATTTTATCCGCCTCTTTTACCACTTCCTCGGCGTAATTGTGCAGTTCCCAATCAAGGGTGGTGTAGACCTTAAGCCCCTTTTCTTTTAAAAATTCATCTCCGTAGGTCTCTTCTAGATATTGGTTAACATACATAACAAAATGGGGCGCTTTTATAGGTGTGGTGGTTTGGGAAAAATTAAGCAGTTCTTTTTTTGCGTCCTCAAGTTGCCCTTGGTTAATATAGCCAATGTCTTTCATTCGCTGTAGGATATAATCCTTTTTTTGCAAGAGCAAGTCCTTATGGGAGCCATAGGGAGAGTAGTAGCTTGGGGCGGGGATTAAAGCGGTTAATGTGGCCGCCTGGGCTAAGCTCAAATTATCTGCTGATGTGTTAAAATATGTCTGGGCAGCCGCTTCGGCTCCATAGGCATTTTTACCAAAAGGAATTTTATTTAAATACCAGTCAAAAATTTGATCCTTAGAGTACCTTCGTTCTATTTCTATACTCAACACAATTTCCCTGATTTTTCTTTCTAGGGTTTTTTGTTGGCTTAAATATACTGATCGTATGAGTTGTTGGGTTATTGTTGAAGTCCCCTTAAATGCATTTTTGGGATTTAAAATATTTACCAGCACCGACCGTATAATTGACCTGAAATCCACTCCATAGTGATTGTAAAATCGCGCATCTTCTGAAGCCAATACAGCATGTTTTAAGTTATTGGAAATATTATCAAAAGGGATAATTTCTCTTTTTTCTTCGCCATAAATGTCGTATAAAAGCACCTTTCCGGTTCGGTCGTATATTTTAGTTGATTGGATAAAAGGGGTTTCGGTAAATTTTTCCGGACGCGGTAAATCATAGGTGTAGTAAAAAAATAAACCCAAGATAAAAATACAAAATGCTAAAAATAAAAATGCAAGGTATTTTACGGCCAGCACTATTATGAGCCGGTTTTTTTTGGTTCTTTTTTTTATAATGCGAAAGCAAAATTTAGTAAATTTTTTAGAGGTACTAATGCAGCTTTTCAATATTTTTTTTATACCCTTTTTCGTAACATATTTTCTAATGGTCATAATAGTTACATTAAGACACTAATTTTTATAAAAATCAAGCAATCTGTGGGTAACCTCTCACACCCCCAATGTCATTCCCGACGCGCACGATCGGGAATCCAGGGTATCTTGTTTAGACCTCTTGCAAAATAAGGATTAGCTGAAAATTCCATATTTTGGCTGAAAATTTGCAATAATTTTTCGGCGGGCCTATGGGCAAGCCGAAAAATTCTATCAAATTTTCATCTAAAAATCTGTAATTTTCGCTCTAATCCTTATTTTACAAGAGGTCTTTTGAAAATCTTCTGGATCTCGCTTCAAAAGCCCGGGATGACAACGAGAGGCGTAATGGGTTGCATTTGTGAATTCAAAAACCCCGGTTACCGGGGTTTTTAAGTACTAACAAATACCGTACTACTCTTCTTCGTCAACCACACTATCTTCTTGGTCATCATTAAGTTCTTCATCTACTTTGTCTTTATCGTCACCGTCTTTATCGTCACCGTCTTTATCGTCGCTGTTTACATCTTCTTCTTCATCTTCATCGTCAATCACATCGTCTTCATCAGCTTGACTTAAGACGTTTAATAAAAAATCATCATCCATTTTCTTAAATTATTCTAATTATTCTAATTGCTCTAATTATTCTAAATAATTTCTAATGTCTAAATTTTTAACATTATAATTTAGGATCTGATTAGGTCAATTAGTATAATTAGGTTAATTAAACTAATTTATTTTATCTACTTTCCCTATTATATTTTTTCATCTATCATTGTCAAGGGCCTCTATCCACAGCCCCTTAGAAATTGTCCCATAAGTCGCTTTTGAGGGCAATATTCTCTTTTTCGGCTACAAATATGGACTTATGAGACAGTTTCTTGGAATAGTCACGCCGTTAAAAATGCGCATAGCGCTACCCCTAAGGCATCGGAAGCATCGTCTTTTTTTCTGTCTTTTTCCTCAATATCAAAACTACTTAAGTCCAATAATTGGCGAGTCATTTCTTGAACCTGTTTTTTTTCTGCCCTGCCGTATCCTACCACCGTCATTTTAACCTGTAGCGGGGTAAATTCAATAACGGGGACATTTTTTTTGGCGGCAGATAACAGGATAACTCCCTTTGCTTGACTTACCGGCATGGCGGTTTTCAGGTTTTTGAAGAAAAAAAGATTTTCAATCGAAATGACATCGGGGGTATGTTTTTTAATAAGGGCATTAACTTCTTGGTGGATAATATAAAGTCGCTTGCCGGGAGAGTGGAGGGTAGTGGTAGTGATGCATCCAAAATCGACCACTTTTGGTTTTTCATTTTTGTCTTGTTTTTGATGTTTTGGTTTTGTAGTCGAGATAATCCCATATCCTACCAAAGCCAATCCCGGATCTATTCCCAAGATAATCATGAAAATTTGAAATTTGAAATTTTCAATTTGAAATCAATATTAAATGTCTAAATGATTAAATTTGAAAACACGGCATCGTTTTTTAATCATTTCAAATTCACTTTTTTCAAATTGATTTCAAATTTCAAATTGTAAATTTCAAATTCGAGTAAATATCCTGCACCGCATCGTTTTCGTCTAGTGCCTCAAACAGTTTTTTGGCTTTTTCCCGATCTTTTTGGTCTATGGTGATTTCTTCTTTGGCAATCCACGATAAAGAGTTTGAATTCATTTTTAATCCTTTTTCTTCTAATGCTTTTTTAATAACCTCTAATTCTTCCGGTTTAGTATAAACTAATATAGTATCTCCTTGCCAAAGCACATCGTCTGCCCCCACTTCTATGGCCAATAATTCTAATTCGTCTTTCGATTTTCCTTCCATAATCACCTCAATATATCCCTTTCTTTCAAACATCCAACGCACCGCTCCCTCTCCTGCCATTTTACCGCCATATTGACTTAAAATTCCTTTAATATCACCCAGGGTACGGTTTTTATTATCTGTAATTCCCTCCACAATCAAAGAAATTCCACCGGGGCCAAATCCCTCAAATGACACTTCTTCTAAGGCCTCACCTGCTAATTCCCCAGTACCTTTTTTAATCGCCCGTTCAATATTTTCTTTGGGCATATTAAATTCCCTGGCCTTTTCTATAGCGGCTTTTAACTGGATGTTGCTACTTATATCAGGCCCTTTTTCTTTTGCAGCAATGGTAATAACTCTTCCTATTTTGGAAAAGATTTTACC
Source organism: Candidatus Staskawiczbacteria bacterium RIFCSPHIGHO2_02_FULL_42_22 (assembly GCA_001820175.1). Lineage (GTDB taxonomy): Bacteria > Patescibacteriota > Minisyncoccia > Minisyncoccales > Staskawiczbacteraceae > VGLO01. The sequence continues at coordinate 25,182 of MHOT01000012.1, forward strand.
CCTTTTGGCATCGTTGGCGTTTTTAGTAGCCGCGACGGTTTTGAAATGAGAATGACCTGACATTACTTTTTTAACATTTTAAACTTTAATAACAATATAGTGGTTGCGCAAACTAAGGTGATTGCCAAAGCGATGATAAATAGCCACATGGGATGCGAGGTGGCGTTTTTAGATTTACTTAGCGCTGATCCATATGTATCAGTTTTTTTTATTTTTGACAAGGCGGCAGTTTGATTATTAAGGTCATAGGCCTCTCCGTCGGGCATTGAAATGTTATTGGTTTTACCCGGGGTCGGGGTAGCGCTCCATTGCCAGTCCAAGGGAGTTTTGTTATATGACTGATCGGTAACTGTTTTAGTGTATTCCATAGTGTCTACAACAGTTCCACTGGGCGAAAGGAGACGGAGCCCATCCACATCGTTGTTAAGGGTAATTTTTGTAACAGGTCTTTTAAGGACTACATATCCATGGGCTGCCATAAAGGTATTTTTCGGAATAGTGTAAGTAGTAGAGGCGCCGCCGGTATCTTGTAATTTCCAGCCGGAAATAGCAACTGAAACATCATTGGTATTGTAAAGCTCAATCCACTCATCCGTTTGATCGGCGGTCTTGGGATTTGGCAATACCTCATTGATAATAATGCCGGAAATTACTTTTGGGGTTGGGGCGGTGACAGCCACCGCTACGCCAAAACTATTTTGTTTCCCCGGAGTTCCGCCGGCTTTTTGACTGGTATACCAGGTTCCGTTGATTTTTTCCATGGTTTGGTGTGTCGCGGCGTTACCGGCCGGCCATGTTGAGGAAAAATTCACTTGATCAATTGAGTTGTTTTCAGAATCGTAGAGTTGTAAATGCCCTCCAGTATTGTTTAGTACCCCTTTATATATTGCGCCGGCTTCAATTTCTGGTACGGAATTATTATCGGTTCGTTCCAGTAAATAAAGCCCTTGGGGGCCAATGATTCCCGCCAGGCCGATGTTTATATTTCCATCAACTGATTGCAGTGTCCACCCGGAAAGATTAATGCTTTCATTGGTGGTATTTTTTAACTCTATCCATTCATCACTGGCGGAAGCCGCCGACCCCATCCAGGCGATTTCATTAATAACTACATTGCTTTGATTATCCATTGCCCCGTAAACTTCAATGGCAAAATGGGTAGCTATTAACATTAAAGAAATGGTGAAAACTTTTTTCATTGCCACTATTATACCCATTTAAAGAACCAAAATCTACATTTTGATTTTTTAAAATAATTATGGTATGCTTTTTTTAGTACAAAAACCCAAGGAGGCAATCGTGAAAAAGTTCATTTTAGTCGTGCGTGGACAATTGTATTCCGACGGACAGTTTGATGAATTTGTTTTTTGGAAAATCAAATCAGTCATCGAAAAATTAAGGTTTGCTATTAACGATGGTTCGGTATTGGTTCTTACCTCATTTGCCCCGGATGATTTACAAAGCGCTGGAATCATAGCAAATTATTTGTGTGCCAAATTTCAGGGATGCGAAATTCCAAATTCCTCACACGACGATGTAGGGCGCAAAAAATTTATCGAACTGGTCGATTCTTACAGCTCTGCGGCCGATGTTATCATTGTGGTCATGTCGCCCGAAAAAATCGAGGATTTCTTGCCAGAATTTCTTCTGCAAAGATTCGATGGTATGTGGATGCGGCCGCATGCGCTTCAGGTTGATGAAGCGTATATTGTTCACTTTGATACAAAAAGAGTGGAACATGTTCGCTGAACCATCGCCAACCCCGCCACTTGCTAAGGCAGTAACGGGGGTCTTTTTTTATACGAGAGGTTGAACGGTTTTCTTAGGTTTTAACCCTAAATGTTCGTAAGCTAGTTTTGAGGCCATTCGGCCCTTAGGAGTTCGCTCAAGAAATCCGCATTGCATTAAATATGGCTCATACATATCTAAAATAGTATCCTCTTCTTCAAGGGCCGCCGCTGCCAATGATTGTAACCCCACAGGCCCGCCATCAAATTTTTCAATGAGGGCCAGTAAAATTTTTATATCTCCGGGTTCCAGACCCATGTGGTCAACTTCCAGGGAATTTAAAGCGTGTTCGGTAATTTCTTTAGTCACAATACCCTCATTTTTTACCTGCGCAAAATCCCGCACCCGTTTCAATAAGCGGTTGGCAACCCGGGGAGTAAAACGAGACCGGCGCGCAATAATTTCAATGGCTTCGGGGTGGATATCAACTTTCAAAAGCCGTGCGGACCTGGCAATAATTTTTTCAATATCTTCGGGTTTGTAAAAATTCAACTGGAAGGTGCCGCCAAATCTGTTTCTTAACGGGGCTGACAGTAATCCAGGACGGGTGGTAGCCCCAATAATGGTAAAGTGGGGCAGTTTTAATTCCATAGTGCGGGCCATGGGGCCTTTGCCTAAAATTAAATTTAGCTTATAATCTTCCATGGCCGGATAAATGTATTCTTCAATGGTTTTATGCATCCTATGGATTTCGTCCAAAAAAAGCACATCACCTTCTTGTAAATTAGTCAAAATGGCCGCCAAGTCACCCGCCCGTTCAATGGCCGGCCCCGATGTAATCCGTATTTTTTTACCCATTTCCAATGCTACCAGTTGCGCCAGGGTGGTTTTTCCCAATCCGGAATTTCCATACAACAATAAATGGTCGGGGGATTGACCTCGTTGCTTGGCTGCGGTTATAATCACCTGTATGTTTTCCTTGATGTTCTCCTGGCCTACGTAATCGTCCCAGGTTTTGGGGCGCAGGGAGGAGTCCAATACTTCATCCTCCGGATTAGGTTTTTTGTCGAGAATGCTTGACATATATATTGCAAGGTGATATAATTAAGATATTGTGTGATTTTCATCAAATTGCGCACCTTAATCGTACTATAAACTACCAACATATCAAAGAGACGAAAAATAATCCCTTGCACTTTACCACCATCACTACCGTCATTGCGAGGAGTCCCGATCGCAATCGTGGACGACGAAGCAATCTCGTCATTTTGTATGGAGATTAGACCTGTCCCTAAATAAGGTTTCGTACGAAAATAACAGATTTTGAGCTAGAAATTTGATAGAATTTTTCGGCTTGCCCTCTGGGCCCGCCGAAAAATTATAGCAAATTTGTGGCCAAAAGGTGTTATTTGCAGTAAAACCTTATTTAGGGACAGGTCTATTACTTCGTCGTTGTGACTCCTCGCAATGACGGGGTGGCCAGATTGCTTCGGGCCTGCTGGCCCTTGCAATGACAAAGTGTGAGGGGTTACGACAAAAACAGCTCTGGAGTTGGAGGTCTTATATGGGCATGTCTTAGATTGGATAGTTTTGCTCCGGCTCAACTATTCCCTAAACACGCTTTTACTGGTATCCCAGATACCATGACCCCTCCAACTCCAGAGCTGTTTTTTTTGTGTAAGAAAATTTAATATTTGCCTCTTTCTTTTCCATCTTCATATTCAGCAACTAATTTGAGCATATAAGAAATAGTATCTAATATATCGGCATTTTTCTTGAGAGCATCTTTTTGCTCGGAGTCATAAAAATTTTCCAAATGATCTAGGTAAATTTTCGATTGCTGTTCGGGATCACCAGAAAGTAAGCGCGGGTGGCTTTTAAGTTCTTCTACGAATTTTTTAACCACTTCAGGTGAAAGTGTGCCGTATCTTTGTATACCATCTTCTATTAAGTTACGATATCCCTCAAGCCATTTTTTTACTTCAGGATTATTTTGACTTATTTTTTTAGCCTCAGTAGATATTTTATCCCATACCCCCCACAAAGCATCAGGGCTATGTTCACCATTTTTAATGGCACTTTCTGCTTGCCCTCGCATAACTAAGATGGGGTCGTCTACCATGGCCCAACCTTTTTCGCCATCATGTTTTCCTGGAGTGGTGGTTTTTACGGTTTTCAATATTGCTCCAAGTTTTCCCCTGGGAATTTCGTGGTAATTTGAAGGACCATATTCTTTTAAATAATGCTCGCGCTCTTGCAAAGAATCTTCTCTCATTTTTTTATTACTTCCTTATTTTATTCAGAAGTAATTTTAAAGATTTATTGATACTTGAAAATTGATAATTGGAAATTCCACTCCGCCCGCGGGCGGGGTGGCTACTCATCCGCCTCGACAACTCTCTTCACCTCCTCAAACGTGGCATTTCCCAGCGCCACTTCAATAAGGCCTGATTGGTAAATGGTGATCATCCCCTTTTTAATGGATAATTCTTTAATGGCGGAAACCGGAGGATTGGTTAAAATAAAGCGTTCCATGTCTGAATCCACTAAAAACACTTCGTATAACCCCTTTCTTCCTTTGTAGCCCGAAAAATTACATGCCTTGCATCCTTTTTCGGCTACCGCGGCAATTTTTACTGCTTCCACATTTAGGTTAATAATTTCCTTGGGTACACCGTGGAGGCCTTTTTTTAATTCTTCGAGTTGCTCTGCACTGGGGCTGGCCATTACCGAACATTCTTTGCATACTTTTCTTATGAGCCGTTGTCCCACCGCCATTTTAATGGCAGGCGCTATAGATGCCGTATCTATTCCCAAATCAACCAAGCGGGGAATCGTGCCAGCCGCATCGTTGGTGTGAATAGTGGATAATACTAGGTGGCCAGTCAGCGCCGCTTGCAAGGAAATTTTTGCGGTTTCCAAATCCCGGATTTCTCCCACTAAAATAACATCGGGATCCTGGCGGACAATTGAGCGCAGGCCATCGGAAAAATCGTACCCTTTTTCCGGAGCCACTTGGGTTTGTGATATTCCTTTTAAATGATATTCAATAGGGTCTTCAATGGTGATGATTTTAATTTGCGGGTTTTGTATTTTCATTAGGAAAGCATATAGGGTGGTGGTTTTTCCGGCACCCGTCGGCCCGGTAATAATAATCATGCCATTGGGTTTTTGAATTTCTTTCAAAAAAATCTGATACAAATCATCTCGCAACCCCAAGTCATCCAAGTTCTTTAAGTCCCTGGGGTTTAAAATCCTCATGACAATGGACTCTCCGTATTCGGCCGGCAAACTTGATGTTCTCACTTCCACCAACATATCATCAATATTGATGGTAAAGCGGCCATCCTGGGGTTTATCGGTAATGTTTAACTTAATTTTTGATTCAAGTTTCAGGCGGCTTAACAGATGATGGTAAACAGGTTGCTCGAAAAAAGCCACGTCCTGCAGGACGCCGTCAATTCTAATGCGCAGGCGTATTTTTTCTTCTTCGGGTTCGAGGTGAATGTCAGAGGCCGTAAGTTGAATGGCTGCGCATAAAATAACGTCCAAAAGATTGGTGGTGTTTTGCTTTATATGTTCCTGGATTTCTTTTGTAAAATCGGCAATGTTTTGAACATTTTTTTTAATGTCTGCAACAATTTCGGGAATGATAGTTACTGACCCTAACAATTTTTTTGATGGCTCCATGTTTTTACAGTAGTAAAGAAAATATTTTTTCTTTTGCATCTGCGATATTTGCCCCTGGAATGTGGAGCAAAATCCAGTCATGTTTCATGTCTCCCTGTTGGTGTTCTCGTATTTTTTCCATGAGTTCTTGTTTTTTTGAGTAAAAGAAGCCCTTGATGATCGGGTCAGAAGCGTGGCTTTTCCAAAGGACCAGTAAATCATCATAAATTCCCATGGTTTTTATTTTTTCAACCGATGCGGTAATTTGCTCTGGGCTCAAGTGCTCAAATGCCTGGGTGTCCAACATAGAAAGTGAAACATCGTGGTGGGGCGTTGTTTGAATATTTTGGAAAATCTGACTTAAAAATACGGCCTCTTCTTTAGTGGTTTTATGAAGCTCCTTTGCAATGCGATGCTGTGAGGCCCCCTTTTTTATTAATTTAGCAGTAATTTCGAATATTTCGTGTCCTGTAGCAGGATGGTTAAAGTGATGATAATGAAGCATGATTCCTGCAAGTAAGCAGTTGGCCACGTTGGGGGTAAGCAGATTTTCATTTAGACCTTCTATGATTTCCATGCTTATTTGAGAAATTGATGCATGTTCCACCATATTTATGTTCCCGAATTTTTTATTATACCCGTCGCTTGAGCTGTCAATGTTGATGATTGGCGCATCTAAAATAAAGGCAAAGGAGTCCATCTTGCCAAGCTTATCTTGAAAATCCTTTATTCCAAGTGTGATAACCAGGTCTGGTTTTGGTTCTGAAAAGTAAAAAGCAATGTTATCTTTTTTAATATTCCCTTTATCGATGGTTAAATGTATTTTTAAATTTTCTTCATTTTTTTCGTAATAGACCTGGGAAACATCGGCTTTTGCGCGCGGAATGGAAATGATAAAGTTTTTTGGACTGGAAATAAAATCTAATGACGGGATTAAAAAATGCAATTTTTCAGGAAAAACGTCTATAATCAGGTTTACATTTTTTTGCAAGTCCTTTAGAGTATAAAAAAGGGCCAAAGCGTTTACTACGCCTTCGCCCTGATCATCATCGGATGGAATAATGCAAATATTCTTTGCTTCACTAATAAGGTTTTTTGTTTCTTGAAGTAATTCCATAATAATTCAAGCTATATCATTTTAATAAATAAATCAAGTGGAAAAAATAATTACTAAAACCTTTCGTCAAACCCAGGAAGTCGGCCAAAATTTCGCGGATGAAATTCTATCTTCTGATTCTCAAAAAACGGCGGTGATTTTGGCGTTGAGGGGTGATTTGGGTGCCGGAAAAACCACGTTTTTGCAGGGCTTTGCAAAAGGCCTGGGAATTATTGAAGTGGTGAATAGTCCGACGTTTGTTATTATGAAGAAATTCAAAATCGCTGAATTGCGCGGAAATTTACCCTTCGGCCTCGCTCAGGGCGGGCGCGGAAGGGACGCGGAAACGAAACCGCGCGGCGGCCCCGCGGGGCCGCCCGCCCGCCCGTCATTGCGAGCCGTGCCCAGTGGGGCGCGGCGTGGTCCCGATGAATTTATCAAGATAAATTCATACGAGGATCCTCGATGGCAAAGCCATCGGGACAATCCAGCGTTTAAATTTTTCTACCACTTCGATTTATATCGCCTCGAAAGCGAAAAGGACTTGGAGTTTTTGAATTTCCAAGAAATAATTTCAAACCCAAAAAACATCATTGCCATCGAATGGCCGGAAAAAATCGGCAAATTATTGCCTAAAAATAGCATTTCAATAATATTCAAACATTTAGAAGAAAATAAAAGAGAGTTGATAATTCATAGATAATGTTTTATCTATAAGTGTAGTACATTTCATGGGCATTGTTGGAGGGAGTCAATCATGAGCACTATGGACATCACATCCAGAAACCGCACTTAAGTTGCCGACGGTTTGGCAATCTTGGGCGGCTTGGAGCAAAAAATTTGTGAGGCCTAGCCGTAGCTACGCCGAACAAATTTTTTGTGAAAACTGCCCAAGATTGGCAAACCCGTCAAGACTTGGAGTGCGGTTTCTGGATGTGATGTCCATATGTATGACAAGGGTATGGGAAATTTTTTAGGAAATGCAAGAATGCAGAAAGGAGATTCCGTAGAAGATGTGAGAGTAAGATCTGGTTATTCTAGTAGGATAACCATAAGTGGGATTGAAGCAGGAAAATATGGAATTTCCGCAAAAAATATAAAAAGAATTGTTGCTGCGTACCGACTAACGCCCGCTGAATTGCAGTAATTCAGCAATTTAGTAGAAATATACCGCCAAAAGCAAACCAAACACATAAGTGAGTATGGTAAAAAATAATTCTATCCATGGAATCGTATATTCTTCGGGAATGGAGAAAGTTGCCCCTGGAGTCCCAACAAAAATTGTTTAAAATTATGAATGCCACGGAACATTTTTAGTTCCCGGGAAAATATTGGCTGTTGCTTGTGTAACAGCTTTTTTATTTACGAGAATGGCAGAGCGATAATACGGAAAATATAATATCGATAACATTCGAATACTTTAAGGAAAATAAAAGAGGAGTAAAAAATTTGACTTTTTAATTAATAGAATGTTATCAATAGAGTATGGCTAATAAAAATATCATTCTATCAACATCAACGATAAACAAGCAAAATGGCGTGGTAGTTTTGTCTTTGAAAAAATGGCAAAAAATGGAAAAAGAATTTTTGGAATTAAAAGATGCGATGGAGGCAGTTATTGAGGGGGAGATAGCTTTGCGTGAAGGTAAAACGAGGTCATTTAAGGAGTTTTTAGCTGAACTACATGCCAAGAATTAATAAATCTTCCACTACTCCGCGTTTCGAAAAAAGCTTTAGGAATCTTTCTGGAGAAATTCGCAAATCAGCCGAGAAAAAAATAGTGCTTTTTGAAAGTGAATTTTTACATCCAAGTTTAAAAACACACAAATTGAAAGGCCCGTTGTCAAATTTTTGGGCTTTTTCTATCACAAAAAGTTATAGAGTTTTGTTTAGATTTTTAAAGAGTAATGAAGTTATTTACTATGACATTGATACCCATGACATATATAAAAAATAGATGATTACCCAAAAATACCGCTTTAATAATTTAGAAGACAACAAAAGAGAAATCACGATAGAATACCGACTACCAAATAAGGTGGTGGTGGGGGCGATATTAAGACAGTAATTAAAAAAGGTCGATTTTTTGTAATGTTTGAAATAAAAAATAAAAATATGACAGAGTCAAATTTTATACCAGAAGATAAATATCCATTAGTCGGAGAGAATATTAATGATGAAAATAAAAAATTAAGAGACGACGAAAATTTTAAAAAAATTTTCCATGAAATTGATTGGGAAAGTGTAGGGGAAGATGTGTTAAGAGAGTTTGCAGAAGTATTAAAAAAAGAAGAAGAAAGAAGGGGAAAAAAGTTTTAAAAAATAATTAGAAAAATACAAGATTCTTAATTTCTTGTATTTTTTTTGCAAAATTTTTAAAAGTTTTGTAAAAATGTTAAAATACTTACATGGAAAATGAAAAACGGTTAATCATTATTGATTCTTCTTCATTATTATATCGCGCGTTTCATGCCCTGCCTCCGCTGACCAATTCCAAGGGCCAGCCAACCGGTGCTGTATATGGGTTTTTACTGATTTTATTTAAAGCCATTAAAGATGTGCAAGCTAATTACGTGGTGGCTTGTTTTGATACTAAAAAGCCAACGTTTCGCCACGAGCAGTTTGTCGATTATAAAGCCCATAGGGCGCCGACTCCCGATGGCATTATTTCCCAATTTCCAGTGATTAAAGAAGTATTGGGAGCCATGAATATCCCCTTGTTTGAAAAAGAGGGTTTTGAAGCCGATGACTTGATTGCTACGATTGCTAAAAAATACGCCGATAGCGCCAAGGTTTTTATTGTTAGTGGCGATTTGGATAATTTGCAACTGGTAGATGAAAATATTCAAGTATATACACCGGGAAAAAGTATCAAAGAAACCATATTGTACGATAAAGCAAGGGTAGTTGAGCGGTTTGGAGTAACTCCCGAGCAAATGAATGATTTTAAGGCATTAACGGGAGATAATTCCGATAATGTGCCGGGGGTTCCGGGTATTGGAAAAACCACGGCGGCCGATTTAATTCAACGTTTCGGCAGTATTAAAAATTTGTACGATGAATTATCAACCGATACCGCGATATTGAAGCCAAAAGTAAAAGAGGCCTTAAAAGCCAATAAGGAAAAAGCTTTTTTATCATTAAAATTAGTTGAAACGGTCAAGGATATGGAAATTAATTTTAATATTGAGGTATGTAAATTTGGTAATTTCGACCAGCAAAAACTGGCAGCCATTTTTAAGGAACTCAATTTTACCACCATGATGGATAAAGTGTCTTCTATTGTTTTTTGATTTAGTGTAAAATGAATTCAATGCGATGCTAATATACTAATTCATGCTAATAATACCAATGCGAAAACGTAATTCGTATCATTAGTATGCATTCGCATATTGGCATCGCATCCACAAACATGCCAACTCTTTCTTTCAAAATCGCCTATCCTATAATTATCGCCGGTTTTTTTATTATGGTTTCATTTATTGCTTTAAACTATAATAATTTAAATACTAGTTTTTATATCGTCTTTGCATTTCTTGCGGTGTATGTATTTTTGTTCGGGTTTGCTATAGGGCAAAATTTTACCGCTCCCGTAAAAAAATTATTGAAACGCGCCAATGATTTAAGTGACGGCGACCTAAAAAGCCGGTTTTATTCAGAAAGCAAAGATGAATTAGGCCAATTGGCTAACACCTTCAATAGAATCGCCGATCAATTAGAGGAAAGTAATTCTGAAAATGAAAAAACCAAAAAATCCGTTGGCATTAAGGTTGAAGCGGAAACCCAATCATTGCGGGAGGTAATAAATGCCTTGGAGCAAAAGGTGCAAAACCGCACATTAGAACTTCAAAAAATCGCCGGGGACTTTGAAAAATTCAAGCAAAGTACCATGGCCCATGAATCAGAATTAACAGAATTAAAAAACCAAGTATCGGAATTAAAAGAGGCCTCAAGAAAGCGCGTTCCCAAAAAAGAAGAAATAGAAACACAAATAGAAAACAAACAAGAAGCATAGTGGTATGCCAGAATTACCCGAAGTAGAAACAACCATTAGGGGTTTGCATTCAAAGGTCCTCAAAAGGACCTTTGTTGATGTGTGGTCGGATTGGAAAAAGACCGTTAAAAAACCGAAGGATTTCGAACTGTTTAAAAAAGAACTGCAGGGCAAAAAAATTATAAGGGTTTGGCGCAAGGCAAAAAATGTCATTTTTGATTTGTCTAAAGGGTATTCTTTACTGATTCACATGAAAATGACGGGTCACTTGATGGTGGGAAAATGGCATTTGGAGCATGGCAAGTGGCAGCCCGATAAAAAAGGGCCATTGGAAGAAAAGATAAACATGTTTATCCATATGCTTTTTACCATGGACGATGGGCAGATGATTGCCTTGTCTGATCTGCGTAAATTTGCCAAGGTGGAATTATGGAAAACAGAAGAATTATTAAATTCTAAAGAATTTTTGGGCTTGGGACCCGAGCCCATGGAAAAAAGTTTTACATTAGCTAAATTTAAACAAGCATTAAAAGGTAAAAGAGGAAAGATAAAGCAAGTTATCATGGTGCCGGAAGTTATCGCGGGTATTGGTAATATTTATTCCAGCGAGGCCTTGTGGTGGGCGCGCATTCACCCAAAAAAAGATGTTTCAAAATTAACCGATACAGAATTGGCATTATTGTATAAAGCAATTAAAAAGGTATTGGCGGCGGGAATTAAATTGGGAGGCGAAAGTTTTGCCGATTATCGGGATATTGACGGTAAAAAGGGACACTTTGACAAGGAGCGCAGGGTATACAAACGAGAAAAACAACCCTGTTTTCGATGCAGAACACCCATTTTGCGCCTCAAATTCGGCGGCCGCAGCGCCTTCTTTTGCCCCACATGCCAAGTATTATAATCTGAAGGGGATATGTTAGTATACTCTAAATTCCGAAGCTTCGGAATTTAGAGTATAATAAGGTTTATATGAAATTATCACTGACAGATAAATTTTTATGGGATCTTTATGTTGTCCTTGAAAAAACAGGGGATATTACGGCTTTTATATTAAATCCTCATTCGTCAAAATGGAATTCTTTATGGCAGCTAAACAATCCTGTTTTTGAAAAATATAAACACGATAAAAATAGGGCAAAATTCAGTAAATTAATATATTACCTTAAAAGAAATAATTATATAAAAGTCGCAAGTTTGAATAATGTGAGGGGTGTTGTGCTTACAAAAGAGGGGTTGGGTAAAATATTGAAGGCAAGTTTTAAAATTGAAAAGAAAAATAAAAGAAAAGATGGTAAATGGGTAATGCTGATTTTTGATATTCCTCAAAAATACAAGAAATCAAGAGAACTATTGAGGGGTGTATTGCACAACTTAGGATATAAATTACTGCAACAGAGCGTTTGGGTAACCCCATATGATGTTTCAGAAAAAACAGAGAAATTATTACAATTTTATTCGTTGGATAATTTTGTAAAATTATTTTTAATAGAAGAAATGTAGTATACTCTAAATTCCGAAGCTTCGGGATTTAGAGTATAAAAATATTATGATAAAATGATGTTATGATACTTTTTATTTACGGAGATGATTCGTATCGCTCCAAGGAAAAATTAGATGAAATAATTAGCCATTATAAAGAGGTTCGCAAAAGCGGGCTTAATTTAATGTACGTAGATGCTACCACCGGCACCTTTGCCGATTTTTACGACCGTTTTAAAATTTCCCCTATGTTTGCGGAAACCAAGTTGGTTATTTTAAAAAACGTATCTTCAAGTAAACAATTTCAGGAGGACTTTTTACAAGAAATTACCATACTGCAAACATTAAAAGACGTGATCGTCATTTTTGAAAAAGAAAAAATTGACCAGCGCCTAAAACTATTTAAAACGTTATTGAAAGAATGCAAATGCCAGGAATTTGCTCTGCTAGATGCCAGACAAGTTACGGCATGGGTGGGAAAGGAGTTGGAAAAACTGGGGGCCAAAATTAATAAAGATGCTTTAGACATATTGGCGCGCTATGCGGGAAACGATTTGTGGCGCCTTAAACAAGAAATTAAAAAATTGGCAGATTTTAAGCGGGGGTTAGTAATAAAAAAAGAAGATGTGGAATTAATGGTGGCTCCCAATATCGAAAATGATATTTTTAAAACCATTGATGCCCTGGCAGAAAAAAATAAAACCAGGGCTTTGCAACTATTGCACACCCACTTAGATAGCGGAGAAAATGCCCTATACCTTCTTTCTATGGTGGCTTATCAGTTTAGGAATTTGCTGATGGTTAAAGAATTATCAGAGGAAGGGCTCATGTATGCTTCTATTATAAAAAAGAGCGGACTGCATCCGTTCGTGGTCAAAAAAACCTATTTTCAGTGCCGGCAGTTTTCGTTTGAAGAATTAAAGAATATCTATCGGCGCATTTTTTCCGTTGATGCAGACATTAAAATAGGAAAAATAGAACCGGAAACCGCCCTGGATTTATTGATTTCAAAAATGTAGCGCAGCAAAAAAGCACCCGAAGGTGCTTTTTTGCTGCTACTTAGAATTTTTATCCACCAATTTGGTAATTCGTGACTTATGGCGCGATGCATTATTTTTTTTGATAACCCCTATTTTGGCTGCCTTGTCGAATGCCTGGTAGACCTTTGGCAGTAAGTCCTTGGCTTCTTTCACTTTTTTTTGCACCACAAATTGCTTGGCTTCTTTTACCAGTTTTTTAATCTTATTAATATACGTAAGGTTGTGAATCCTTCGCGCCTTATTTTGCCGTATTGCTTTTTTGGCTGATTTTGTAATTGCCATAATTTTTTAAGTTAATTAAAACTCTATCAGATAATCTCGATTTTTGCAACTTTTTGGTAATTGAGCTTGGTGAATAATACCCACTACCGTCATTGCGAGGAGCCCCGAACCACAGTGAGGGGCGACGAAGCAATCTAATAACGAATGGAGATTGCTTCGCTGTGGCTCGCAATGACGAGAGAAAAACCATTATTCGCCAAGCTCTAATTAAAACCCCTCACACCCCCGATGTCATTTACGACGCGCACGATCGGGAATCCAGGGGAAAATCTTCTGGATCCCGGGTCAAAAGTCCGGGATGACAACGAGAGGCGTGAGGGGCTATTTTTGGTAATTTTGAGTATGGCAAATAATCCCCTCAATCAGTCATTGCGAGCCCACAGGCGTGGCAATCTCGCTTCATTGAATCTAACTGGATTGTCCCGATGGTGGAACCATCGAGGATCCTCGATCACATCGGGACTTCGGGTTTGCGAACCCTCGCAATGACGATGCGCGTGGGGGATGCCTCGGTAATTTTTGCAAAAAAAATGGCATGGTGTGATTACCATGCCTTTGTTGTTACTTTATGTTTTTGTATTCGATCCTACGTTTGTCTCTGATCCTTTGGGCGATTGCGCCTCCGTCATTTTTTTGACGATTCTTTGAGCGATTTCGCTAATGTCTTTAATTTTTCCCATGGCCTCTTTTTGGTGGTCTTCCATTTTCTTTAACCTCTCTTCTTGTGCGGCTATGTATCGCTCCAACTGCTCCGTAAGTGCTTTATTACGGTTGTTGGTTTCGTTGCCGATTACCTGAATTTGTTGGGCAATCACGTCTTTTAAGCGAGTTTCAATTTCAGCTAGATTTGCTGCCGGAATTTGGCTTTGCGTGGCCACGGCATCCAATCGTTTCCCAAATTCTACCACTTGGCCTTGAATTTTACCTAGCGCTCCAGTTTGTTCTGAAGCCCATTGGTTAAATGCTTCGGGAGCGATGATTGCTCCACCCGTCCCTTGGCGAATTTTTTGATCGATATCCTCAATCCTTGCTTTTTGTTTTCCGGTTTCTTCGTGGAAATCCCTTTCCAGTTTCTGGTAATATTCTTGGTGGGTCTTTTGCTGCTCTTCCATCCTTGCTTGTATCTGCCGATTTGATTCCACGACAGTGTCGTTTAATTTTTGCGTCGCTTCTATACTTTCTTTAGCCAGGGAAATAACGCTTTCCGCAGCCAGTTTGGTTTCTTGCAACTTTTCTTCCCATTCTTTAACCCTTTTTTCTAGCTTCTGTGCGCTTTCGATGATCGCCTTTAAATTCTTGTCAATGTTTTTGATGTCATCGCAGTTTGTATTAATGGCTTTTTTGTCGCCTTCCTGCTGTTTGTCAACATATTTTTTTAATGAAACATTTGACAGGAATATTAGCAGAAGTAATCCTGATGCGGCGATTGAAAAAACAAGCCATATTATTGCCAGCGGATCAAAAGGGGACACAACCCTAACGATATCCATTACAATCATATTCTTTTCCCTTCATTGTTAAAGAACATACTTTGCCACGATTTGAGATTATATGATATAATAAATTATGTCAATTGTTTTTCCTGTAACCCCTCGCGCCCCGTCATTACGAGGGGATTGTAATACCTGAAGCAATCTCGCATAATTACATAAAACGAGATTGCCGCTCGCTTTGCGAGCAAAGCTCCTCGCAATGACGATGGGGGGGGTGTGAATGGTCACCCCTCAAAGTAACTGCTCACTGAACATGAAAAATAAGCCCACTTACCTCTCGTCGTCATTGCGAGGAGCCCCGAGCCGAATCGAGGGGCGACGTGGCAATCTGGTCGTTTTGTACGGGGATTGCTTCGGGCCTGCGGGCCCTCGCAATGACGAGAGGCGCGAGGGGTTAGTCAAATGCTTGACATTATTTTATAAAATGTTATAATGGGATAATTAAGTTAATTATAAAATTTTATGACAGAAAAACGCGAACAATCAGGGAATGCGCCCGAACAAACAAATATTCTGAATAACTTACTTAAATCACTTAAAGTGATGGAAGAGAGGGTGAATACACCTGGTTATTTATTTAATCAGGTCGATCAAGAAGAGCTGACTCACATTAAGGCAGAAAAGGAATTATTAGACAATGAGATAAGCTTTCCTGGTCGATCGATAAATGCCCAGGAATTAGAAGGATTTAATAAATTAGGGGCGTTGCTTACAGAGATAGAAAGGCTAGTACCCCAAGCATCAAGCAGGCCAGAATCCCAGAGGCCTTCGGTTGCGGTAGCAGCGGCAGAAAATCCGGCATCAGCACAAGTTAACAAAGGTGATTTAGGAGGCAGTAATACAATAGATGTGAGAATGGGAATGGAGTCCTTGCCCGATATGGTGGGGGCTGGGGCTGAAACGTTGCTTCCCGGAGACACCCAGTCAGGCCCCGCTGGAACGAGCGACATAGAAGTTGCCATGCCTTCTCATCCCGAAAAAAGAGAGTTAATAAAAAAAGCCGCCGAATTTAACAGAATAGCTAAAACAATTCGAGAAACAAGGAGAGGTGGCCAGCCGGTACCAGCAATCCTCTTGGACCAGGGGCGAGCATTATATAACAACATAAAGGATGAATTTAGTAGGAAAACTCAAGAAAAGCTAAGTCCAAAGGTGCAACGAGAAATAGCTCAAAAACTAAAAGAGGTTACCATAGACGGGGTTCATACCGAAGATACGCGTCGAGGCATTCGTGCTGCCAGATCGGAAAAATATAAAATAGATTGCCAGAATAAAAATATCCGCGCAATTAATCGGGAAAATGTCACGGGTGCCGAGGATTTGGAAAACCAAAGAAAAAGGGAAGAACTTGAGGTTGGCGGAAAATATATGGGCAAAATTCCCTTTTATTGGGGGATAAAAAATGGCTATCGATTGGACAAATTGGAACGGCGGACTTTTAATTGGAATATTTTTAAGCTGCCGCTGGCGGACGGAAAGTGTCTTTATTTTAAAAACTCCAATACCTTGAATGATTTTTTAATTAAACTCAATGAAAGATGCTGGGATGATATTAAAACTCAGGCCGGCCAACGGGCAGAGGAAGAGGTAAAGCAAGCGCAGGAAGGAAATGATGTTTCCCAAGACAATGTGCGCCAAACCGTCGAGCAGCAATTTAAGGCAAGAGCCAAGCATGACGCATTGGTTGCTTTTTCAGCAGAGCATAAAGACAGGTGGCTTTTTGGCATGTTAAAGAAAAGCAAAGGAGCGGATGAAGAGTTTAAAGAGTTATTTAAAATAACAGAGACGGACGCAAGAGCTTATGATACTGCAGGCGACAAAACTACCACTAATGCTTTTTATGGCGGCCTGCTTGCCGGCAAGTGGTATGATTTTAGAAATAGAAAAATATTTTTTGACAACGGCATTCAAGTATCGTATTCCAAAAAAGAGTGGGAAAAAATAGTAAAATCGGAAGCAGGAAATTATCAAAAGCAATTGAAAAAAGAGATTGAAAGCAGGGAAGATAAAATGAAAAAAATTAATAAAGTGCAAGATACTTACCGGGCAATTAAATCCCAGGGAGTTTTGGAGGTAGTTGGCCAAACCAATATCGGGGATACCGATGCCAGTGGAGGAGTGCGACCTACTCCAGAGACGCCGCCAACTCCACCGGGGCCAGCGGGAGGTCTAGGCGGAACTGGCGGAGGTACGCCGGAAGCACCCGTATCACAGCCATCGGTTCCGGGCAATGAGCCGGTTCCCAAACCAAAAGAAGTAGAAAAATTACCTGAACAATCCATAAAAGATCTTTTCAGGGAAGGGGAAATTTTTGATCCAAAGGGAAAATTTGAAGAGATACTATTATTAACACGGCCTACAGGGATGACGATTAATGAGAAAGAGAATGCAATAAAAGAAATAAATAAAGATTCGGAAATGGATCAGAAAGAAAAGGAAAAATTAATAATAAGTATAGATCAAAAAGAATTGATAAGTGAAGATGAGAAAAAAATAAGGGTGGAACAAGGTAGATTAGCGAGAGAAGAAAAACTTAAACTTTATGACAAGCAATTAATAGCACAGCGAAGGGGTTTGGCTGAGTGCGGTGTTGAACTTGAAAAAAAACTAGAGTCCGACGATGGTGTTACAAGGGAGGATTTAGTTTTGCTCATTGGGCCGTATGATAAAAAATACGGTTTTACCGAAAAACAAAAGAATCGTATTGGCGAACGCGTTGATAGCTATATTAAAATGAGGGAAAAAGTGAGGAAATTCTATGAAGATAATAAGAGTAATCCGAAAGAATTAATTAAGCAATTAACTGGTCGAGAATTAGACGATGATACAATAAATAAAATAAAAGATAATATATTAAGAAAAGGCATAGCTTTAGTAATTAAATCAGATAAAAAAATATTACTTGATTTGTGGACTGAGGGGGCAATGGCCACGGAGGCAGGAGAGGAAAAGATTAATAATAGAAAAATCCATTTTGGAGAAAAACTGGGTGGTTTTGCAAGAAGAGGAGACAATGGCATTCCTTACGTCGTTATACAATCTTTGGAATCTAGGGTAGATGATATAAATAATAAAAGGAAGAATAAAAAAAGGAAATTCTTGGATGATAGGGAATTGGGTGATTGCCGCTTAAAATTTCAGAACATTTTAAAGCATGAACTCCAGCATGCAAAAGACCTTTTTGATGCTAAGGAAGAATCTCCAGAAAAAATGTTGGTAGAATATGAGAAAGAAGATGATGAAAGTAAAAAAGAGAAATTGCTTTGGCAATATTTTAGGGCAAAACAAGAAAAAAGATTGGATAGGGCAAAAAAAGAAATACTACCATCTTTACATAATCTAGGGGCAAATAATTTAAAGCAGAGAGTTAATGAGCTCTTCTTGAAAAAAGGTGATGTATATAACTTTCCTGTTACAATAAATGAGAATATGGTTTCGCAATTAGAAAAATCCGATGGGAAATTATATGAAAAACTTGGAACAAAATATGATACTATCGTCCCTAATGCAATCACAGCTCTTCATTCACTGGTAAATAGTGATATATATCCCAATGAAACAATTATCATGCTTTTAAAAGGTCTAGAAGATGATGAGTTCCCATTAGTTGTTTGGCCAAAAACCATGCAAAGATTATTGAATCCAGAGGGGTTTAAGCAGAGAATGGGGGCAATAAGAACAAGAAATGGGCTAAAAGCTGAATTAAGGGAATTAACTAATAGATCTAGAAATCATCGAGCGGAATTTGGCGATGAGGACCAGAAAAGAATGGATGAGGTTGTTTCAATATTGGATAGTGGTTCTGGTACAGCAAATACTCCTAGTGTAGTTGCAGCACCAAGACGAGTACCCGTTAAAAAAGAACCCAAGAAAAAGGGAGGATGGTTTTGGGGTTGGTTTGGTTTTGGAAGAAGTACAAAAGGGGGGGAAACCAAAAAAGGCGATGCGGCAAAGCCCGAAAGTGTATCAGAGGAAAAAGCAGAAGAATTATTTTCGAATGCGCAAAATCTTAACGAAGTAGTGACAATTTTAAAGAAAAAGTTAAATGAAAATGGAGATGCGGTGTGGGTGGGAGTTGATAAACCCCCAGAGTTTCTTTCGGAATTAATAAAAGTCGTTGATGCATTAGTGCTAGAAATTGATAAATTTAAAAAAGCCGTTGAGAATAATACTCCTAATGAGCTTAACGAACCAATCTGGGATGAATTGCCAAATGACGAGGGTTTAAAGGGTTTTAGGGATAAGCTAGGAAAATTATTTTACGATGAACTTTCAAAAATTCGTAAATCCAAGAACAATAATCTTCCTAAAGAGTCGGGGAAAGGGGTTGGTCAAGAACAGCATTCGAATTCTGGGGGCGGTGGAGTTGGAAATCGAGTGGAGCAGGGCGGTGGACAAAGAAATGAACAAGATGCTCGGGAAGATGTAATAACTAAGAAGATGGGGGGCGCAAGCGATCTGCCGGATTTATTAAGAATATTAAAAGAATTGGGGGGGGAGTTGTTTGGTGTGTGGTTGCAAGATGGATCGCAGGTAAATCTTTATTTTTCCACATTAATAAATCGAGTGGAAGAATTAATGGAGGATATTGCTGATAGAAAAAAGGATACAGGGGGAGATGCTTCGGATTTATCTGTGCCCTTGGAGAAGAAACAATGGGATTGGAGTGGATTTAGATTATATGAATTCGATAAAACTGCTCAAAGGTTATTTGAAAAAGAAATAAAAGAAATAGAAAAACCAGGAAAAAAAAACTAAAAAAACCGGAGAATGAGGAGAAATTAGGGGTAAATGAAAAAGATAAGACAATTGCGTCAAGAGAAGATTTAAGGAGGCGGATGGAGATTTTGTATCCAAAATTTAACGAAGGAACGCTCGATGATAAAGAAACAATAGAATACAATGAAGTTCATCAAAAATTAAAAGCAATTGAAGAACAAGAAGAATTACCGCCGGATCCGGAAGATGAAAACAAGAAAAAATTCCTTTCTATTATAAATGATCTGGTTAATAAATCAGTAGAATATAAAGAACAATTTACAAAAGAGAACAATAAGGAAGCTGAGGATTTTTTCTATCATTATCCGGACGTACTTGAAGAAGAGATGCTAAAACGGAATGCCAAACAAGATGTTTTGGGTGGTTATGGTAATTTGGAACGATACAAGAAGAATAAATTAAATGATTTAAGGAGAAAAGCAGATGAATTTAAGGAAAAAAATAAAATAAAGCTAATAAAAGAACTTGGACAGTTTGTCTTAAAAGAAGATTTGAATAAAGAGGAAGATAGGGGATTTTCCGAGGTTTGTGAAAAATTAAAAATATCTAAAAATATCCTGGAACTGGCAAGGCGAGAGATTTATGGCGAAGATGAAAAGGAGGCCAAAAAAATTATTTTAAGATCTTTTTTGGGTGAAATTGGAGAGGATCTAGAAAATACGGAAAATCACGAAGTCCGGCTTCAGGATTCATTTTTTCAAAATCATCTTCAAAAAAAACAAGAAAGGTTTTATAAATTTGCAGAAAAATCGGGGTGTATTTTTTCCGATAAGCACTTTTATGCGCTTGTTAATCGGGGGTACGACTTACATAAAATACCCGTATCTGGTAATCAGGGGATAATGGTTGCTGGTCTATTATTCCGATTGGGCGTGTTAGGAGTATTTGATTTTATCACTATGCCATCTGAACGCGAAAAATACCAGGGAGAAATCACAAAAAAGCCATTAAAAGAAGTATTAGAACAATTAAAAAAAGAAGCCGAAGAAAGATTTGCAGAAGATGTGATTGCCAGAGCCAGGATAATTAGCAGCCGAGAAAAAAGCGATCAACAGAAGGTCGCCGGAGGTCAAGAAATGCACAGAGAGTTAAAGGGGAAAACTGATGCCCAAACTGAAGAGGAATTACGAGCAGAGTGGTTGCGGCTTGAATCAGAGTATCCTTCAGAAAAACAAAATGAAATCGGTAAAAAGTTGGATGAGGTTATGGCAAGGAAAAATAAAAAAAATCAGACAGAATAAAAAAATCTTTAATCTAAAAAAAACTGCCGATGTGTATTGGTAGTTTTTTTAGATGGAATTACTCATTTTTCAATTTTTCTAATAAATCGCGGATTTTCGCTGCCCGTTCAAAATCCATATTTTTGGCGGCGATTTTCATTTCTTTTTCCAATAACTTTTTATCCTGCACGGCGTCAAATTCTGAAATAACATCTTCTTTTTTGGAAAACCCCCAATCGCGTACATCTTTGATGATGGCCGTGGGAGTAATACGATGTTTTTTATTGTATGCTTCCTGAATTTTTCTTCTGCGGTTTATTTCATCAATGGCCGATTTCATGGAACCAGTAATAGAATCGCCATACAAAATAACCCTTCCATACTGGTGGCGCGCCGCCCGGCCCATGGTTTGAATTAAGGTGGTTTTATTCCGCAAAAACCCTTCTTTGTCGGCATCTAAAATGGCAACCAATGCAACTTCGGGCAAGTCCAACCCTTCTCGCAATAGGTTAATTCCTACGAGAACGTCAAATTTTCCCTGTCGGAAATTTTTTAACACCTCGGGCCGCTCCATCGTTTTTATTTCTGAATGCAGGTATTGGGCTTTGACGTTTCTTTCTGCCAGGTAATCAGAAATTTCTTCAGCCAGGCGTTTGGTCAAAGTAATTACCAGCACACGGTGTTTTTTGGCCACCTCTTTTTTAATTTCGGCCAGCAGGTCTTTAATTTGGTTTTCGGTTTTTTTCACTTCTATGGAAGGTTCGAGTAACCCGGTTGGCCTGATAATTTGTTCAATCACCTCTTTGCCGGATTTTTGAAGTTCGTAATCAGCTGGTGTGGCCGACACATAAATTGACTGTTTTTCCCGTTCGGTAAATTCCTGGAACCTTAGGGGCCGATTATCAATGGCCGAAGGCAGGCGAAAACCAAAATCGATCAAGGTTTCTTTGCGTATTTTATCTCCAATGGCCATGGCTTTAATTTGAGGAAGCGAAATGTGGGACTCGTCGATGAAAATTAAAAATCCGTCATTTGTGTTGTCTGAGATTGCCACGTCGCCGCGCGCCCGCGGGCGCGCGGCTCCTGAGTCGGGAACTCCCGTTACGCGGGAAGTTCTCGCGACTTTGCGCAATGACGAAGAACGGGTGGCATAATTAAAATAATCAACCAAAGAAAATGGCGGGGTTCCTGCTTTTCTGAATTCCAATTGGCTGGAATAATTTTCAATGCCCTGGCACCAACCGGTTTCTTTGAGCATTTCCAGGTCGTAGTTAGTTTTTTGCTCCAAGCGTTGGTATTCCACTAATTTATTTTGTTTTTTTAATTCTTTGAGCCGTTCTTGTAATTCCAGTTTTATATTTTCAAGGGCAATGGGAAGGGTGTCTTGGGGCGCGGCCCAGAAGGTGGCGGGGTATAGTGTGAAGCTTGAATCTTGTATCTTGAAGCTTGTATTCGGGCCACTTTGTGAAACGGAAATTTTCTGGATGGTATTACCATTAAATTCTATCCTTAATATTTTTTCTCCGGTCACCAAATATATTTCAACTATTTCTCCGCGCACCCGAAAGGTGGCCGGTTTAAAATCAATATCATTTCGTTTGTATTGCAGTAAAATAAGGTGGGAAATAAAATCCTTGCGGGTTATTTTTTGATTTGGTTTTATATTCCAACTAACTTTTTGGTAGTTTTCCGGCGACCCAATGTTATAAATACAACTTACGGATGCCACCACAATAACATCTTTTCGCTGCAGTACATCTTGGGCGGCGGAATGTCGCAGGCGGTCAATTTCCTGGTTTATCTTGGCATCTTTTTCTATATAGGTATCGGTCTGGGGAATATATGCTTCTGGTTGGTAGTAATCGTAATACGATACAAAATAGTGCACGCCATTGTTGGGAAAAAATTCCTTCATTTCTTGGTAAAGTTGCGCGGCCAGGGTTTTGTTACAAGCTACTATAAGAGTAGGTTTTTGGTATTTGGAAATGACTTGGGCCATGGTAAAAGTCTTGCCGGATCCGGTAACGCCCAAAAGCACCTGGTGTTTTTTGCCTTTTTTTAAATTTTCGGTCAGTTTTTTAATGGCCTGGGGCTGATCGCCCGTGGGGGTGTATTTTGATATTATTTTGAATTCCATGGTAGTATATGTGTAGCGTGAAGCGCATAGCGCAGAACGCAAAAAAAGCTACGCGTTACACGTTTCGTTACACGATCGTTATACGCGAAAACTATGGATGATAAAAATGGTTTTCATGCACAACTTTACGCTTTGATGGATGATTTTGTGCTTGATGTTTATTCTGTGAGTAAAAATTTTCCAAAAGACGAATTATACGGTGTTACCTCGCAATTAAGGAGAGCCACATTATCTGTAATTTTAAACTATATAGAAGGTTATGCAAGGAGAAGAGACAAAGTTTACAAGAATTGTTTAGAAATTTCATAAGGTTCCTTAAAAGAGGCAAAGTATCTGATATATTTTAGTTGTCGCCAAGGATATATAACCAAAGAAGATGAAAAAAAGTTATTAGTTTTATCCGAAAGAATTGGAAAAATGTTATGGGGAATTATTGTAAAAATATAAAATTAGTGCGTTAAGTTTAAGCGTTCTGCGCTACGCGCTCCACGTTCTGCAAAATGATTTCTTATTTAAAGGGTTCTATTATCCTAAAAAAAGACAAATTTATCATCGTTGAAACTGGTGGCATTGGCTACAAAGTTTTTTTGTCCAACTCGTCGATGTTAAAACTACCAGAAGTCGGCTCTGATATCAAATTATTCTGTTTCCAAAATGTAAAGGAAGATGCCTTGGATTTATATGGTTTTTTGACCTATGATGAACTGGATTTTTTTGAAGTGCTCATGGATATTCGTGGCGTGGGGCCAAAGTCCGCGCTTGATATTGCAGCACTTGGATCATTGGAAAAAATAAAAGACAGAATTTTAAAGGGTGATGTAAAAATATTTGAGTCGGTTCCGGGCATTGGCACCAAGAAAGCCATGACCATTATTTTAGAATTAACCGGAAAAATTAAAATGCTTAGCAGTGCAAAATCCAGGGGACCGCAGGATGGGGCGGAAGATGCGCTAACTCAGCTTGGTTTTTCGCGACAACAGGCCAGGGAAGCCCTAAAAAACGTGCCTACGAGCGTAAAAGACATGGAAGAAAGGATTAAACAGGCCTTGAAAATAATAGGTAAGTGAGAGTATGGACATCACATCCAGAAACCGCACTAAGTTGCCGACGGTTTGGAAACTTTAGTGCAAAGCGATAATATTTGTTCTATACAATAAGGGCTTGGTAATGATATCCCCTCCGTGTCATACCCGCGAAAGCGGGGATCCAGACTCTCAAACAAAAACGCTAGATTCCCGCTTTCGCGGGAATGACAATGGGGCGGTGTTGGGTGTTATTTGCCAATCTCAGGTAACCAGTACCTTTACAAGGAGTAATTGCTATGCGTTTTAGCGAAGTGCCAGGCGTGGTGTTTGATGAGCTGACTGCATTCACTAGAATTGAGCCCATTGAAATGATGGAAATGGATGGGCGCATGATTTCGCTTTTGATGTTCAAAAAATCGGGGGCGATAGTTGGCTATTTAGAGTGCGACTCGAGTACGGGGCAGTATGCTTATTTGAAGTTTTGGAAAGCGGATATTGGAAAAGAATTCAATCCGTTTTTCTTCCTTGCCAATAACCCAAATCCCTGTTTTGAAATTATCGCAGGACGGATGTACGGGGACAAAGATGATCCAGAAAAAGGAAATGAAACTATTGAAAATATTGAAGTCCAATACCATAGTTCGCCTCCGCAACATTTTGTTGCCTTCGCTTTAAATGACAAGTTTTATAAGTTCATTAAGCGCGTGGAAATAATGATTCGCGTTATTGTATCTTGTAATACGCCGCCGGAGTTACCAGTTTGGTCAAGATTTTTCAAGCGCAACTATTTGGATTGAGTCAGATTATAAAAGCGGTAACCGCAAAAACCGCTTTTTTTTATTGTCATCGTGTGCTACATTAAAAACCATGAATGTGAAAAGAATAATTAAAAAAATAACTCCACACTTTTTGTTGGACTTTTACTATTGGCTGTGGGCGTTTTTAGGGGCTTTAATGTACGGCCTTCCCTCCCGAAAATTAACCATTATCGGGGTTACGGGTACCAGCGGTAAGTCCACTACCGTTGATTTTATCAGTAAAATTTTTGAAGAAAATGGTGATAAAGTTGCCTCTATTTCTTCGGTGCGATTTAGAATCGCAGGTGAAGCCGCCTCCGCCAAAGGCTACGGCGGGCCGAAGGAATGGAAAAACCAATTAAAAATGACCATGCCCGGCCGTTTTATTATCCAAAAATTTCTGCGCCAAGCGGTGCGTGAAAAATGTAAATATGCAATACTAGAAGTTACATCTGAAGGCATTAAACAATTTCGCCATAAATTTATTAGCATTGATACGGCGGTGTTTACCAATTTAAGTCCGGAACATATTGAAGCCCACGGCGGGTTTGAAAATTATCGCAATGAGAAATTAAAGTTATTTAAAGTGGCAAAAAGTGTGCACGTAATAAATGTTGATGACCAAAATGCCCAATACTTTTTAAAAATTCCCGCAAAAAAAAGAATTACCTTTGGCCTTGAACAAGGAGAGGTTAACTTAAAAAATACTCATTTTAATTTGCAGGTATTGGGAAGTTTTAATCACTATAATGCCTTGGCGGCCATTTCGGTGGCGGTAAATTATGGAGTTTCTTTAGAAATGTGCAAAAAAGCGCTGGAAAAAGTGACGGGTATTCCCGGTAGAATGGAAGTGGTTTCTCAAAACCCTTTGGTGGTGGTTGATTATGCACACACGCCCGACCAATTAGAAAAGGTGTATCGCACCTTTTCTAATTGGTCGGAAAATCCTAAGCCCCAAACTCTAAATCCTAAACAAATCCAAAATACAAATAACCAAAATTCAAAATTGATTTGTGTACTAGGATCGTGCGGGGGAGGGCGGGATAAATGGAAGCGGCCGGTGCTGGGTCGCCTTGCTGCCAAATATTGCAAGGAAATTATTATCACCAATGAAGATCCATATGACGAGAATCCGCTTTCAATTATAAATGAAATTGAAAGCGGGTTCTCGCAAACCCTAAACTCTAAATACCAAATTCTAAAATACGAAAAAATATTGGATCGCAGGGAGGCAATTAAAAAAGCATTGCAGTTGGCTAAACCCGAAGATTCGGTTATAATAACCGGTAAGGGGTCTGAAGTGTGGATGTGCGTGGCGGAGGGGAAGAAAATCCCCTGGAGCGATGTTAATATAGTAAAGGAAGAATTATTGAAGATTAATAAGTAACCCCTCCTCGCCTCGTCATTGACGGCGGGGTGCGAGGAGTTACAGCGTGCAGGGTATTGACAAAGTATTTTTAATATTGTATCATTAAAAAACAGTAAATAGTATTAATTTTCTACCATTATATGCCAAGAGGTGAATTTAGGGATTCAAATATGGGTCCAGAAAATTCAGAGGGTTCTGACTTGGATTTGACACCAGAAACATCTGAAAGTGAGCAGCAAAATTTGAAAGCTGTTTTGGGTGAAAATATCGAAACAACCCTGAATAGGCCATTGGAAAGATCTGGAAAAAAAGTCAGTATTGGGGCAGGAGCCCTGCTTTTAGCTGCCGTAATAGGTTGTGGTGGCGGAACTTCAAGTCCTGAACGGCCAAAAGGGTCGGGGACTACCGTTGTTGCACAACAAGAAGAACATGGAAAAACGCTAAGTGAAGCTGAAAAAGCGGAAGTAGCGGAAAAAGAAGCTAAAAAGAAATTAGAAGAGGATAGGAGAAAATTGATTGCCGAAAAAAACACAAAAATACATGAAAAAGAAAGAGAGCGGCTTACTGCAGATAGGGATGACAAAAAAAAGATTCAAAAAGAGATTGATGCATTAAAAGAAGAGTTGGATGAATTAATAAATCCAGCTGAGGGGAGCAGAAAAGAGAAGGAAGCAGCTGAGGCGGAAAAAAAGCGGGGGGAGAGGGATAAAGAAGAAAAAATGGAAAAAGCGCGAAAGGATATTGATGCTATACAAAAAGAATTAGTCAAAGCTAAAGTTGATTTGCTTAAAGAGCAGAAAAAAGAACAATCTGAAAAGGTGATATCGGAAAAAATGTCAGAACTTCTTTGGGAGCAAAGTGCCACACCAACTGTTTGGCAAAAAGAAGCTTTTAAGATTGCCAAAGAGGCCGGTTCTCTTAAAACTCCCAAAAAACTTGATAGTGGCTATATTATTGATTTCGAAAATGGATCTTATGAAGTTCCGATGGGAAATTTAAGGTATGTATTGGGCGTAGAAGAGGAAACTAAAAGAGCGACAGAAAAAATAGATCCCATGTTGGTGAATTCGGCTTACAGAGCCAGTTTTAATATTAAAAAAATCAGAATTCAAGAAGCAATCGTAAATAATGGGACGGAGATAAAAAAAGGAAAGACACTTGAGGCAGCAGATCAGATAATTAAAAAGAAAAAAGAAGCACTGGATGAATTAGTTAAAAAGTTTCGGGCCACGTTAATGAAGCCGAAAGAATATCCAAAAAAAGAAGAGTTTGATAAAGAATTAGAAAAACGACTTGCGTCAAGTGGGGGGTATAATGACGAAAAGGAAAGAATCGAAAAAGAAATTAAAAACATTCAAGAGGCAAGCACTCAATTTAAAGAAAGGGCGCAAGAGGTGCAAGAGGCCGATATCAAGGGTTTGGAATCCTTAATCAAGGGGAGCAAATTAACAGATGAGGGGTTGGTGGCAAAATTCTATTTCGGTCCTTACGGTGTCTGTGAAATTAAAAAACCTGATTTGAACAAAGTAATATCCGGGGTAGGTGGTGTTCGCCTGGAAAATGATTTGATTAGACAATATTATGCAGAGCGGAGATTGCGTCTGGCACCAGCGGATGTTTTACTATTAGAGCATAAAAAGAATCTTGATATGGCAAAGGTTATTTTTGATCATGGAAAAACAATACAGGCAAGAGTGACACCGGAGGATAAATTAGCTGAAGTATCGAGGATTGAAAAAGGAATTACTGATATTAAAAACAATATGAATGAAAATGGAAGAATTCCAACTCAGGACGATATTAAAAAAATTGAAGATCAAATTAAAAAACTCCATGAAAAATAAAAAATCGATGGCCCAAAATTATGACTTGCGAGAAGCCATTATTGAAGGTGTTGGCTTGGCGGAGCTGTCACCGGCCAAGCAAGATACTGTAGTGGCTGAGGTTATCGAGGGGATATCGGCAAATATAAATGAGGCGGTATGGGAAAAATTATCACGTGAAGATAAAAATGATTTGAATAAAATAGCGTCGCAAGGCCCGGAGGATACTCTGGATTACCTGAATTCTCATATCGAAAATTTCTCGTCCCTAGTCGAGGATGTTACCCGTAAAACCATTGCCGAATTTAAACAAAAAAAGGCCGGCATTTGATTTTTTCAGGGTTTTGCGCTACACTGTACGCAATGGTTTGAAGAAGCCATTTTTTGTTACTAAATTGTATTTTGTTACGAAATTATAACATGCCATGGAAAATCAATTAACTAAATCGGTAAAAAAATTCATCAGGTCCGAAAAGGCGCGCATCCGCAGTCAATTTTTAGATGTGAAAAAACAAGACGAATTGATTGGAAATTTGTATAAAAAATTATTGGATAAACCAGTGGTTAAAAAGGCCGATGAGGCGCCTTTGGAAAATCCGGAAAAAACGGTGGCGGTAGAACAAGAAACCAAAAAAGCGCCGAAAGAGGCGGCGGTTAAAAAATCTAAACCAAAATAATTACATGAAGCAAAGCACTACCCGTCACAACGGAAGAATTAACAAAAGATGGAGAAAAAGTAGGAAACCCAAGCGATCCTAATTTACGAATACATCCGAATTATCCGAATAACGTTAACCCTATTAGGATCATTCGGATGAAGATTCGGATTATTCGGATCGCGTACTAATATGACCATAAAAGATATTCACAATTTATCTATTAACATGGGTATGGAATCGGACTTTCGAGGCAAGGAAGGAGTCCAAAAGCTTTTGGATGGCAAAAAAAGCAAATTTTTGACCCTTTCTTTAAAGGAGCAGGATGAGTTTGATAGGGAAGCGTTTCAAAACCCTTACCTGGATTCCGGCGTCTATAATGTTTCTGATGACAAGGAAATTAAAAGGGTGCTCGTAGGAATTGATATTGGTCCTGAAGAAATTTTATTGGCCCGCGAGCTTGGCAACATTGATTTGGTCATTGCGCACCACCCCGTAGGCAAGGGCTTGGCCCAGTTGGCGGATGTGATGGATTTACAGTGCGATGTGTATAATTATTATGGAGTACCAATAAATGTGGCGGAGGGGCTGATGAGAGAAAGAATTTCGGAAGTTGCCAGGGGGGTCAATGCCATTAATCACCAAAGAACCGTGGACACCGCCCGACTTTTGGGGGTTAACCTGATGAATTCCCACACGCCCACGGATAACTTGGCGGCACATTTTTTGAAAAATATTTTCGAGAATAAAAAATGTGAAAAAGTGCAGGATGTGGTAAGTACCCTAAAAGAAATTCCTGAATACAAAGAAGCAATGAAAATTGGTGTGGGTCCTAAAATTTTTGTGGGCTCTCCCGAACATCGCTGTGGAAAAATTGCTCTGTCGGAAATTACCGGAGGCACTGAGGGCTCGCCGAAGTTGTACGAAAAAATCGCCCAGGCCGGAATTGGTACGGTAATCGGCATGCACATTTCTGAGGATCACAAAAAAGAGGCCGAAGCCGCCCATATTAATATTGTCATTGCCGGACATATGTCATCGGATTCATTGGGGGTCAACTTATTTATGGATGAATTAGAAAAACAGGGAATTGAAGTAGTGGCTTGTTCGGGGTTTACGAGGATCTCAAGGATATAACATCAAAAGCCGCCGCGCTAAAGCGCGGCGGCTTTTGATTTACTAAAAGTTATCCACAGCCAGATGCTTGACATGGTTTTTTGAGGTGATATGATGGCGGTAGATGAACCTTTTAGAAGATTATCACAATCTTCAAAAAAGGGATATCAATTCGCTCCGCTCATTCAAAATACAACCCCCAAACAAACCCAAAAAAACACCACAACCCCTCAAACATATCAACAGGGCTTTCTTCGGAAAGTCTTTTTGCGTATATGGGGCCAGTGTTTGGATCTTGGTGAATAATAATTTTTCCCTCGTCATTGCGAGCCGCAGCGAAGCAATCTCCGTTCATCGCTAGATTGCTTCGTCGCCTGCGGGCTCCTCGCAATGACGGTTTTGGGACATTGTTCACAAAGCTTGTTTGATAAATACTGCATATTTTGTTACGATGAAAACAAAAACATGGCAAAAGCAAAGAAGGCAATAAAAAAGAAAAATACGAAAGTGGTAAAGAATAAGTCCCTTGCCAAGAATCCGTTGAAGCCGACAAGAAAAGAAGGAAAATTAGTAGGAAAAGTTTCTCACTATTTTTCAAATATCAAAGTAGCGGTTATTAGGGTTTTGGCTCCGATAAAGCAGGGGGATGAAATAAGGATTATAGGGGGAGAGGCCACGGATTTTAATCAAAAAATCACCTCAATGCAAATTGACCACAAGGAAGTTGTAAAGGCCGCTAAGGGGAAATCGATTGGATTAAAAGTGAGCGAAAAAGTACGCGAAGGATATAAGATATACAAAGCATAAATTATAACATGAGATTGTCGAGCATGATTGACATTCAAAAATAAATAAAATAGGATAACTAAATTCAAAATACAAAATTATAAGCTCCAAACAAATTATAATAACCAAAATATAAAATTCAAAACGTTTTAGATTTAGTTATTTGGATTTTGATATTGTTTGGGATTTGGTGCTTGGAATTTATAATTTCTTTTAACAAATTAAAAGTTATGGACGAAAAAACTTTTTTTATCACGAAAGCAAAATTGCAAGAATTAAAACAGGAGCACGAAAAGCTGGTTTTGGCCGAGCGCGACAAAACAGTTGGCCAGGAGGCGCCTAGAATTCTTGAATCAGAGGATTTAAATCCCGAGTTCGTCAGTTTCCAGGAAGACATAGGGGCATTGCGTGGCAGGATTGACGAACTGGAAAATATTTTTGAAAATTATCAATTAATAAAAAAACCACCAAAAGAAAGACAGGTAATGGTTGATTTGGGGGCAAAGGTGGGGGTGGATATCAACGGCCAACACGACGAATTTATGATTATGGGGACTTTGGAGGCCGATCCGGTGCTGGGTCGCATTAGTAATGAATCACCGGTTGGTAGGGCACTGGTGGGGCGCAAGGTGGGAGACGAAGTTGATGTTTTTCTCCCCGAGAAAACAACCTATAAAATAAAGCATATCAGTTACGAAATCAGTTAACAATGTGAGAGAGGCCCGTAACTGCTCACTGGGTATGCAGCGTAATCCTAATCTCCGTTCGTCATTGCGAGGCCGGAGACGGGGCGAATTTGTTGCGACAAATTACGCCTCGCGTCTGGCCAGCCGTGGCAATCCCCGTCGTCGTTTGGTGGTGGAGATTGCCGCGTCGTCCTTCGCCCTGGCTCAGGACTCCTCGCAATGACGGGAGGTGTAACATGTCCAGTGAGCAGTTACAGAGGCCTTATGGACATCACATCCAGAAACCGCACTAAAGTCGCCGGCGGTTTGGCAATCTTGGGCGGCTTGGAACAAAAAATATGCGAGGCGTAGCCGAAGCTACGGCGAACATATTTTTTGTGAAAACTGCCCAAGATTGCCAAATCCGGCAAGACTTGGAGTGCGGTTTCTGGATGTGATGTCCATAAGGGCCTTTTTTGTTATTTTGTAGTATAATGAAGCATTAATTATTTTATCTTATGCCAAAATTATTCAATAAAATAATAAAGCTGTTAATTTTAAGCGATTTCTTTTTAAATTTGGGATGGGGTTTTATGGGCCCAATATTCGCTATTTTTCTTGTTCAGCAGGTGGCTTTCTCAAATATTGCCCAGGGCGCTAAAATTGCCGGTTTTGCCGCACTGTGCTTTTGGATTACCAAGTCATTATTGCAAATTCCCATTGGCCGCTATCTAGATAAAAACCATGGCGAAGTAGATGATTTTTGGTTCATGTTTATTGGAACCTGCATGATGGCCCTGGTGCCCTTGGGATATCTTTTTTCAACCGAGGCCTGGCACATCTACGTTCTGCAAATTTTCTACGCCATGGCAGCTGCAATTAATTTTCCGTCCTGGTCGGCAATATTTACCCGGCATATTGACGAAGGCAAGGAGGCCGTTGAATGGAGCACCCATAGCACAGTTTCGGGTCTGGGGGTGGGAGTCGCCGGTGGCATTGGGGGTATTGCCGTGGCGTATTTTGGATTTGTGTCGGTATTTATGTTTGTAAGCACTTTTACCTTTTTGGCTGCCGCATTGCTGCTCACTATTAGGAAAGATATCTCTCCCTTTAATAAAGACGTGATAAGAATTCCAGTGCAAAGGCCGATGCACAAGTTATAGTTAAGAGTTTGGCGAATAATACCTCCTCCGTGTCATTCCCGCGAAAGCGGGAATCCAGATTCTCAAACAAAAACGCTAGATTCCCGCTTTCGCAGGAATGACAATAAGGGTGGCATTAGGTGTTATCTGCCAAGCTCAGTTAAGTGTTATATAGAATGAGAAATCAGGAAATTGCAAAATTATTTTATGATCTGGCGCGGTTTTTAGAAATAGATGGCGTGGCTTTTAAGCCCTATGCCTATCAGCGGGCGGCTGCTTCTTTAGAGGGGTTAAAAGAAGATGTGGCTGACATGTACCGGCGTGGAGGTAAAGAAACGTTGCAAGAAATTCCAGGAGTGGGAAAAAATATTGCATTTCACATTGAAGAATATTTAAAAAAGGGCAAAATTACGGATTTAGAACGTTTCAAAAAACGGTTGCCGGTAAAGATGGATGAACTGTTAAGGGTAGAAGGATTGGGCCCTAAAAAAATAAAAGTATTGTATCAAAAATTGGGAATTAAGGATATAAAAACTTTGGAAAAAGCGGTAAAAAAACATGAAATTGCACCATTGTTTGGTTTTGGCCAAAAAACCGAGCAAAACATTGTGCAGGGGTTAGAATTTTTAAAACAAAACAAGGGAAGGGTGTTGTTGCAAAAAATAACGCCGGTGGCAAAGGAGGTGTTGGAAAAATTAAAAGCGCTCCAAGGGGTTGAGCGGGCAAGTTTGGCTGGGTCTTTGCGCAGGGGTAAAGAAACCATCGGAGATGTAGATTTTTTAGTGGCTTCTGATAAGCCCGAAAAAATCATGGATTTTTTTGTTGCTCTGCCGGGGGTTAAAAAAGTGTGGGGCAAGGGGGGGACGAAGGCATCGGTGCACATGGCTGCGGGATTTGACATGGATTTACGGGTGGTGCCCGAAAAGAGTTACGGGGCGGCGCTGCAGTATTTTACCGGTTCTCAAGCCCATAATATTT
Source organism: Candidatus Staskawiczbacteria bacterium RIFCSPHIGHO2_02_FULL_42_22 (assembly GCA_001820175.1). Taxonomy (GTDB): domain Bacteria; phylum Patescibacteriota; class Minisyncoccia; order Minisyncoccales; family Staskawiczbacteraceae; genus VGLO01. The sequence continues at coordinate 58,456 of MHOT01000012.1, forward strand.
TGACTCGGAAGCTGGCCATTGATAAAGGGTTGAAATTAAGTGAGTATGGCGTTTTTAAGGGTTCAAAAATGATTGCCGGAAAAACCGAACAAGAAGTTTATAAAGCCATTGGTTTACCCTACATAGAACCAGAATTACGCGAAGATCAGGGGGAAATTGATGCGGCTTTGCAAGGAAAGCTACCAACATTAGTTACATTAAAAGATATTAAAGGGGATTTGCATTGCCATTCCAATTGGAATGGCGGCCAGCATTCTATTGAAGTAATGGCTAAAACCGCCATGGAAAAGGGTTATGAATACATTGGTATTTCCGACCATTCAAAGACGCTAAAAATCGAAAATGGCTTGAATGAAAAACAGTTACTGGACCAACATAAAGCAATTGAAAAAATAAACGCGAAATTTTTGGCAAGTGGCCGAAAATTTCGAGTTTTACATGGCGTGGAGGCCGACGTCTTAAAAGATGGATCTATTGATATTGACGATAAGGTGCTTAAACAATTAGATTATGTAATTGCCTCGGTACATTTAAATACTAAAATGGAAAAGCCCCAAATGATGGCTCGAATTGAAAAAGCCATGAAAAATCCTCACGTAGATATTATCGGGCATCCCACAGGAAGAATTGTAAATCAGCGCGACGAGTACCAAATTGACATGGATCGGTTGTTGAAAATTGCCAAAGAAACCGGAATAATTTTAGAAATTAATTCTTCGGCCAGATTGGACTTACGGGATTTTTACATCAGGCGCGCCAAAGCCGAAGGGGTCAAAATGATTATTAATACCGATTCACACCACAAAGACCAGATGGATTTAATGCCCTATGGCGTAGCGCAGGCCCGAAGAGGTTGGAGTGAATGTAGTGACATAATAAATACCTTGCCCGCCGAAAAATTATTAGAATATTTTAAATAATATCATGAAATTAATTTTAATAAATGGTTTGGGTGGGGCGGGCAAATCCAGCTCTGGTAAAGCTTTAATGCGTGCAATGGATAGTTCTGCCTATATAGGGTTAGATTCTCTAGTTGCCACCAATCCTTGGGAATTTAATAAAAAAACTGATGATCTTGGCATTAAAAATGCCATAAGTTTAATACGTAATTTTTCTGAAACTGGATTTGAGAATATTATTATATCTGGTTTAACGAGAAACCAAGAAATCTTAAATGATTTTTTGAGTTCATTAAATCAAAAAGCAGATATATTATTTATATGGTTATACGCCGATGCCGATCAAAGAATACTAAGAAAAGAAAAAAGAAATAGAGATCAGGCAGATAAAAGAGAAGATTTCAATTCTTTAGATGTTTTAATTCCAAATATAAAATCAATTGAAATAAAAGAAGGCAAGTCCGTTTTTATAGATACTTCGCATAAGAGCGTAGAGCAAGTAGTGCAGGAAATTTTAAGTTATACTAAATAATATGCCAAGGGAAAAATCGGCAGGAGCAATTATATATAGAATGGAAAATAAGGTGCCGTACTTTCTGCTTTTGCATTACCCGTCGGGGCATTGGGAATTTGCTAAGGGCCACATTGAAGAAGGTGAAAACCAGGAGCAGGCGGCTTTGCGGGAAATAGAAGAAGAAACCGGAATTACCGATCTAAAAATAATCCCCGGATTTAAAGAGTATATTAAATATTTTTTTCGCAATAATTATGATATGGTCAAGGAAGATAAGAATAAGGCGCCGTGGATTTTTAAACTGGTGGTATTTTATTTGGCCCAAACCCAAACAGAGGTGGTGAAAATTTCAGACGAACATATTGGTTTTGCGTGGCTTTCTTACCAAGAGGCCTTAAAAAAACTAACCTTTAAGAATGCAAAAAATTTACTTAAAAAAGCCAATGACGCCCTTTCAAAAAAAAGTGTACCGAGTGGTTAAACAGATTCCCGAAGGAAGAGTGTTAACGTACCAGCAGGTAGCTCAAATGATAGGGATCCCAAGGGCAGCTCGAGCCGTAGGGAATGCACTCAATAAAAATTATGACCCAGCTATTCCTTGTCACAGGGTTGTTAAAAGCAACGGAGAGTTTGGGGGATACAATCGCGGCATTGTTAAGAAAATAGCCCTACTAAAGCAAGAAAAATTTTTGTAAATTAAGAAAATACCGCACGGCCCATGGGCCGTGCGGTATTTTCTTGGTTTATTGGGATTCGTGAGTTAGTTGTGGCAATTCGTTATTTTTTTACTTCTTCAATGATTTTTTCGAATACGTTAGGATATTTTTTGATTAATTCAGATAAGATTTTCCTATCAAGGTTGATTTTTTTTAATTTTAACCCATGGATTAATTTACTATAGTTGATTCCTAATTTTCGGGCCGCGGCGTTAATTTGCAATTGCCATAATTGCCGAAAGTCCCTCTTTTTTACTTTTCTATCCCTATAAGAAAACGTCCAGGCGTGGCGCAAAGCATCTTTGGCCAACTTGTACTTTGATTTTCGGCCATATTTAAAACCCTTGGCATGTTTTAGCAAGTGTTTTTTATGTTTATGGGCGGCAGCTCCTTTTTTGACTCTAGTCATGTTCTAGAATTTAAAATTTAAAATGATAAATTTAAAAACAATGATAAATTTCAGAATTTTTAAATTAGTGCTTTTAAATTGTTTTTAAATTTTGAATTCGGATTTTTAAATTAACTTTGTAAGTATCGCTTAACTCTCTTAGTTTCCGATTGAGATAATTGGATCCACTTTCGGCCCTTTCTTCGCATCTGGCCGGTTTTTTTTGAACGATAATGGTTTTGGCCCGAGGCACGCCGCAAAATCTTCCCCGTTCCGGTGATTTTAAATCTTTTTATAATGGCTTTTTTTGTCTTATTCATGTGGGTGCGATGCTAATATACTAATTCATGCTAATTATACTAATACGTCAACGAATACGTTTTTATTCGTATTATTAGTATGCATTCGTATATTGGCATCGCATTTACTCTTTCGATACAATCATCGTAAACCCTTTTATTTCTCGTTTTAATTCCCGTTCTACTTTTAGTGGTATTAATTTATCAGTAGTTTCAAGAAAGAAAATCATTTTTTGTTTTGCCAGCTCGCCCATGGCTTTCTCTCTGCCTTTCAGCACCATACTTACCTTTACTTTATCGCCCTCTTTGATAAATTTCTCTGCTTGCTTGGCTTTTGTTTCAATGTCGCCGGCGGCTATATTAAACCCAATCTGGATTTCTTTTAACTTAGTAATTTTGGTATTTACCTTTATTTTCTTTTCTTTTTTTTGCAGTGAATAGAGATATTTTCCGTAGTTGGCAATGCGACATACCGGCGGCTGGACTTTTTCGGTTACCTGAATTAAATCCAGTCCTTTGCTTTTTGCCAATTCAATGGCCGCAAAAATATTCATCACTCCCAGTTGTTCGCCGGTCTCACTGATGACCCGCACTTCTTTTGCCCGTATGAAATTGTTGATTAATACTTTTTCCAAATGATTTTCCTTGTCATTCTCGGGCTTGACCCGAGAATCCAGAGTTATTCTTGCTGGATTCCGGGCTTTGGCGGGAATGACATGTGGTGGAGATGCCGAGATTGAACTCGGGTCCAATAATTTTTTCAAAATAATTCTACAAATGTATTCTGTTTTGTTGTTTGGATATCAAATAAGAAACAGACAAAATTTTTAATATCCTAATCCTCTTAATTTCAATAATTTTCCGAGGAGAAAAATTATCTATCCTAATAATATAACACCCTTGGTCCGCCTATTAGGAGTCGACGGCAAGGATGCAGCACTAAGCGTATGCTAATGCTGGTTGCTTATTAAATAAATTAGCAATTATGTTTTTTCTGAAAGTTTAGCCAGATTTCAGAATACTGGATTTGCTTATTTTGAAAGGAACTATTGTCGAAGCTCACATCCCCATTATTTTAACGCTCGTTGAATGTCGCGCTGGACGTCTCGTTTTTTAATTTTCTCTTTTTTATCAAATTTCTTCTTACCGCGAGCCAGAGCGAATTCGAGTTTTATCCTACCATTTTGCTCGTAAACTTTCAAGGGGATGAGCGAAAAACCGCGCTCGTTCACTTTACCCATAAGGTAATTAATTTCTTTTTTATTTAATAGCAACTTGCGTGGTTGTTCAGGATTATAATCGGCTGGCGCATTTTTGGGCTGATAGGGAGGAATTTTAGCGCCGATGAGCAGTGGTTCGGCGGCGGCCCGAGGGTGGGAATTTCCGCCTGCGAGCGGAAAATTCTCGCGTCCAGCCGGGCCGCCGCCGCGAATCACCACATACGCCCCCGCCAAATGCATGTGCCCCGTTTTGATGCTTTTTACCTCTTGGCCAATCAAAACCAGCCCGGCTTCATATTTTTCCAGGATTTCGTAGTCAAACGTGGCCTTCTTATTTTCAGAATAAATTTCCATGGCTTCATACTATCAGTTTTTTTTCCATCTGAAACTATTGACAAATACTATAGTTTATTATAAAATTCCATGGGAACAACAATTCCTTTTTTCTTGGGGGAATCATGAAAAGAATCGCCAAAAGGTCGGTGGTAGTATTTATGTCTGACTGGGGCCCTGCGGTGGGGTTGGTCACGCAAAAACACAAAAATGGTGTACTCAACGTGACAACTATCTTCCCCGAAAATGATGGTAAGGGCGGGACCTATAATTTGACAGGATGGGAAGTCATTCATCTGCCCGAGGCAACTGCCGAAGATTTCCATTCAGCATTGGTCGAAATGATTTTTGATCAATCGGAAAGGATCAAGAGTATTGAATCAACGCTGAAGGAGATCCGGGCATCGGTTTTCGATGCCATTGGATCTGCAAAAAAATGATCCTTCCCGGGGTTACTGGACCCGAACATTTCATTTGTTCGGGTTTTTTTTTACATAAAAAACTGTATTTTTTGTGATTTCTGTGATAGAATTGGCGATAATGAATAAAGAAAATATCATCATTTCACTGGGCGGATCGCTGGTTGCGCCACAGGAAATTGACACCGCTTTTTTGAAAACATTCAAAAAAGCGGTAATAAAATTTTTAGAATCCAAGCGTTTTTTTATATTCGTCGGCGGCGGGAAAGTATGCCGTGATTACCAAAAATCATTGCTGGAATTCGGTGCCGACAATAAAGACCGTGATTTAATTGGCATTGATATTTCGCGATTAAATGCGCGGGTTGTGAAGCAATCTTTCGATAAGTTGGCGTTTGATAACGTAATCACTGATCCCACCAAAAAAGTGAATTCCCGGCGTGATGTGGCGGTATTTGGCGGCTGGAAGCCGGGGTGGTCAACGGATTACTGCAGTGTGATATTGGCCAAAAATATGGGCATTAAAACCATTGTTAATCTTACCAATATTGATTATGTATACGAAAAAGATCCGAAGAAATTTCCGAACGCCAAACCCCTTGAGGAAATCACCTGGAAGGATTTCAGGAAAATAGTGCCGGAAAAATGGAGTCCTGGTTTGTCGGCGCCCTTTGATCCGCGCGCCAGCAAAATGGCGGAAATTTTAAAGATAAAAGTAATTATGATTAATGGTAAATACTTGGAGCGTTTTGAGAATTTTTTACACAGTAAACCGTTTATAGGAACTATCATAAGTTAGTTTGTCATTGCGAGCGGCGGCCAGTGGGCCGCCGCGTGGCAATCTCGTCCAATAACAGACCTGTCCCTAAATAAGATTTTACTGCAAATTTCATATTTTGGCCGTAAATTCGCTAGAATTTTTCGGCGGGCCTATGGGCAAGTCGAAAAATTCTATCAAATTTCCAGCTCAAAATCTGTAATTTTCGTAACAAATCTTATTTAGGGACAGGTCTAACTTAGATTGCTTCGTCGCTGCGACTCCTGAGTCGGGAATTTCCACTGCGGTAGAAAATTCTCGCGACTTGACGCAATGACGGAAAAAAATTCACCATGAATGTAAAAGTGGATATACAAAAAATAATTAAGAAAACGGTAAGTAACTTATACTCTGATTTGCGCGATCGCGCAAATCAGAGTATAGATGTTTCGGTTGAAAAACCAAAAGAAGCAATGCATGGGGATTATTCAACCAATATTGCGCTAGTGCTGGCAAAACAGCTTAAGAAGAATCCCAATGACGTTGCGCAAAAAATTGTATCAGAAATCAACCAACTGCTTATTCGTGAGAATAAGCAGTCAGGAAGAGTCATGTTTAAAAAAGTTGAAGTCGTGGGTGGGTTTATTAATTTTTTTATCAACGATGAAATTTTCAACAAAAATATAAAAGGAATTTTGAAAAATAAACATTTTGGTAAAAACCAACATTTAAAAAACCAAAAAGTGATGGTGGAATATACCGACCCGAATATTTTAAAAGAATTTCATATTGGACACTTAATGAGTAACACTATTGGCGAGTCAATTTCAAGGATTTTCGAATTTCAAGGAGCAAAGGTAAAACGAGTCAATTACCAAGGCGATGTGGGGCTTCATGTGGCAAAAGCCATTTGGGGGAAAAAAAATGCTACGCCTCCACCTCTATCCGATGAGATAAAAAATTGGGCATTCGCGTATGGTTTTGGGTCACAGATGTACGAGGGAGAAAAAGAAAAAAAAGAGATAGAAGAAATAAATAAAAAAATATACGATCGCTCCGATCCTAAAATAAACGCCCTTTATGATTCGGGTAGAAAAATAAGCATAGAATATTTTGAAACCATTTATAAAAAACTGGGCACGAAATTCGACTACTATTTTTTTGAAAGCGAAGTTGCCGATTTTGGGAAAAAGATCGTTGAAAAAAATCTAGGAAAAGTATTCGAAAAAGGAGAAAATGGCGCCATCATTTTTAAGGGTGAAAAAGCTGGCTTGCACACCAGAGTTTTTATCAATTCAGAAGGGCTACCCACCTATGAGGCAAAGGATTTGGCACTGCCCCAAATGAAGTATGGCAATTATAAATACGACAGATCGATTATTGTAACCGCCAGTGAGCAAAATGAGTATTTTAAGGTTATGCTTTGCGCGTTGGCGCAGATTAGTCCCAAGCTGGCGTCGAAAACTTTGCATATTGGACATGGTATGATGCGTTTGCCTGAAGGCAAAATGTCTTCAAGAATGGGCAAGGTTATTACGGGCGAAACATTGTTAAAGTCGGTTGAAGAATTAGTTGAAAAGAAATTACAAGATCGCGATATTCCAAAAATAGAAAAGGACACTATTGTAGAAAACGTAGCGGTTGGTGCCATAAAATATTCTATTTTGAAACAATCAATTGGTTCAGATATTATTTATGATGTTGATAAATCAGTTGCTTTTGAGGGGGATTCAGGGCCTTATCTACAATATTCTCTAGCTCGCGCTATTTCAGTGCTTGCTAAAGCAAAAGCCGAAAAAATAAAACCATCGTTAAAAAAAGCCCCAAATGAAGTAAGTTTTTTGGTAAAACATATGCATTATTTTCCTGAAATTGTCGAAAAGGCGGGAAAAGAATTCGAGCCGCACTATTTAGTTACCTATCTAACGGAATTAGCATCGGCATTTAACAGTTACTATGCGCAAAACAAGATAGTAGATAAAACTGATGATTTTTCACCGTACAAATTAGCCGTAGTGGAAGCATTCACTGTTATTATGAAAAATGGATTGTGGCTTTTGGGGATTCATTATTTAGAAAAGATGTGATACCGCGGAAGATCGCGGAAATTAACGCGGAATGACGCGGAACCGTTTCCGTGTAATTCCGCGAAAAGCAATATGGCGGAAAAAAGAAGTAATGTATTTTGGCCGATGGTAACCATTCTCAGTTTTTTTGCGGTATTTTTGGTCGCCTTTTATTTTTTATATATGCAGTACGCTGATTTTGCCAAACAAAGCCAAAATACATCAACGTCGACCGATGCCACCCAGTCGCCAGCCGAGGCGCCCGGACAAGCTACTGATTGGATTGGCGTAAAAAACGACCAATTGGGATTTTCTTTAAAGTACCCGGTTGATTTTTTTGATGCGGGGCACGAGCCAAAAATCTTTGCGGGAAATTGCTCTTCTCAAGATTGTCGGGCCATAGGAGAAACAGTTGCTGGAGTGTTGGGCGTGCCTCCTTGGCAAAATCCAAACGGGGAAAAATTAAATATCAACAATAATTCTTATCTTTTATGTCAAAGTTTTGATGCGGCCATGGGCCACTATTATACTTACTATTACTATGTGGCCGTAAAAAATGACAAATGTCTTGTGGTTGCCTACGATACCACTTCCATTAACTGTGATTTTTATTTGCCTCTGGAACTGGGAAATACCGAGCAAGAGGCCAATTATAAAAATTGTGTGGCCAAAAACGAACATCAGCCGGGTATATTGCAGCAAATCATTAACACCTTCCAATTTGTCCAATGACATTACATAACAAATATTACCTTTTACGCCACGGGGAGGCGCTGTCAAATTTAGACAACACGGTTTCTTCGTGGCCGGAGACATTTGAAAACCCACTGACAGAAAACGGGCGCAAAATGATCCAAGATGCGGCACATATATTGGAAGATAAAAATATCGAACTTATTTTTGCTTCTGATTTATTGCGAACCCAGCAAACCGCTGCCATAGTGGCCGAGCATTTGAAAGTAGAGGTAAAATTTGATAAATCCAGCACCACTTTCACAAAGAAATCATTTTTTCTAAAGGGTGGTTTTTTTGGTAAAAATAATGTAGATTATAAAAAGGTATCAAGCGTGAAAGTGGTGCTGGATAAAAGGTTAAGGGAGATTGATTTTGGGATTTTTAATGGCAAAAAGGACCCCGATGTTGATGCGTATTTTAATTACGAATTAGAAAGAATTTCAAAAAAGATTCCCGGCGGAGAAAGTTACGATGATGTAGCCAGTCGCATGATGAATTTTTTGCAAGATGTTGATGTGGCCCGCCACAATAAAAATATATTAATTGTCAGCCACGAGTGCCCTTTGTGGATTTTGTGGGCCCGTGTTCAAGGGATTGCGCTATCAGAAGTATTAAAAAAAGAAGTGGCGGGTAAACGATTTCTTAGAGGAGAAGTAAGAGAACTAAACCCTAAACTCTAAACCCTAAACCCTAAACCGTTTTAGAATTTAGAGTTTAGGATTTAGAATTTCTTTTGCCAAGCAAAGGATTATGGCTTACAATTTTCCGGAAACAGAAAATAAGATACTAGCATTTTGGGCGGAAAATCAAATTTTTGATAAACTGCGTCAAAAAAATAAAAAAGGGAAGCCCTGGTCGTTTTTGGACGGCCCGATTACGGCTAACAACCCCATGGGCGTTCACCATGCGTGGGGGAGAACCTACAAAGATATTTTTCAAAGGTATCATGCTATGCAGGGGTTTGACCAGCGCTACCAAAATGGTTTTGATTGTCAGGGACTTTGGGTTGAAGTAGAAGTAGAAAAAGAACTTGGGTTTAAGAGCAAAAAAGATATTGAGGCATATGGCGTGGATAAATTCGTTCAAAAATGCAAGGAGCGGGTATTGAAATATTCGGCGATACAAACAGTCCAGTCAGTGCGGCTTGGCCAATGGATGGATTGGGGAAACTCTTATTACACAATGTCCGATGAAAATAATTATACTATTTGGCACTTTTTAAAAAAATGCCACGACAAAGGATATTTGTATAAAGGGCGTGATAGCGTCCCCTGGTGTCCGCGGTGCGGAACGGCCATTTCCCAGCATGAAATTTTAACTGAAGAGTATAAGGAAATTGTGCACGATTCGATATATTTTCAGTTGCCCATTATCGGGCGCGATAATGAATACTTATTGGTATGGACTACGACTCCTTGGACCCTGCCCGCCAATATTGCCGTGGCGGTGGATGAAAAAATTGATTACGTATTAGTGGAAGAAAATAGTGGAATGAAATTCTGGGTTGCGGAGGCATTGGTATCAAAGATATTTAAGGAAGAACACAAAATACTTAAAAATGTAAAGGGTGATAAACTGGTTGGGTTAAAATATGCGTGGGCTTTCGATGATTTGCCGAGAGTAAAAAGTGTAGCAGAAAAAAATCCTGATACATTTCATACTGTTATTGCTACTGATGACAGAATTATGCCTATTACCACCGAAGATGGTACGGGCTTGGTGCATACGGCGGTGTCGGCTGGAGCCGAAGATTTTAAATTAGGGAAAAAATTAGGGCTACCCTTCATAGAAATTATTGATGAGGGGGCCGTGTATTTAGATGGATTAGGAAAACTCTCCGGGGATAATGCTAAACAACGACCAGAAATTATTTTTGATTATTTGCGTTCTGAACTTGAAAATCAAAAGCAATGGGTTTTCAAAATTGAGTCATATAAACACCGGTATCCGACTTGTTGGAGATGTAAAACCGAATTGGTCTGGCGCGTAGTTGATGAATGGTATATCAGCATGGAAAAATTACGCGCACCACTAGAAAAAATTGTCGAAGAAATCACCTGGATTCCGGGTTTTGGGAAAGAGCGGGAATTGGATTGGATAAAAAACATGCACGATTGGTTAATTTCCAAGAAAAGGTACTGGGGGTTGACGTTGCCTATTTACGAATGCGAATGCGGCCATTTTGAGGTTATTGGCAGCAGGGAAGAATTAAAAAAACGGGCCGTTGAGGGTTGGGAGAAATTTGCCGCCGTGGGCGATCCTCGCCCAGGCGAACCTGGGCGGGAGGGAAACACACCCCATAAACCCTGGGTTGATTTTGTTAAAATTAAGTGCAAAAAATGCAAAAAAATGGTTTCAAGAATTCGCGATGTGGGAAACCCCTGGCTGGATGCCGGTATTGTGCCGTTTTCAACCATGCAGTATGTTGCTGATAAAAAATATTGGAAAAAATGGTTTCCCGCAAAAGTGGTTGCCGAATGTTTCCCTGGCCAATTTAAGAATTGGTTTTATTCGCTTTTAGTTATGTCGGCGGTGCTGGAAGATATGGCCCCTATTGAAACCATTTTTGGGTACGCCCTCGTAAAAGATGAAAAAGGGCAGGAAATGCACAAGTCCTCGGGGAACGCCATTTTGCTTGACGAGGCCATAGAAAAAGTAGGGGCTGACCCCATGCGCTGGATGTATGCCAAGGCCAATCCTGCCGAAAACCTTTTGTTTGGCTATAAAGCATTGCAAGAGGTACAGCGAAAACTTTTAACTTTGCAAAATGTATATACCTTTTTTACTACCTATGTAGATAAGAAAGATTTTCCTTTGCCCGCCGAAGCTTTGCGCGCAGGTCAAGCGCCGGCGGGCCGGTCACAAAATATTTTAGACCGATGGATTATTTCAAAAATGGATCACCTGATGGGGGTAGTGAAATTTAATCTTGATAAATATGATGTTGCTAGAGCCGCATTAGCCATCGAAGATTTTTTCATTAATGATTTGTCACTTTGGTATCTGCGAAGGTCGCGAAAACGTTTTCACGAAGAATCTTCCGGCAGAAAAGAGGCCATCGAAGCACTTTATTACGTATTACTTAATACCACAAAAATAATGGCTCCCGTAATGCCGTTCTTTGCCGAAGAAATGTACCAATCACTTCGCTCAAATTCAAAATTAGAAATGCCGGAGTCCGTGCATTTGTGTGATTGGCCGACCCTCAAAACTCATAATACCGATTTAGAGCTAGAACAGCGCATGGATGAAGTAAGAAATATTGTTACCTTAGCACTTGCCGAGCGCGCGGCAAAAGCAATAAAGGTGCGCCAGCCATTGACTAAGTTAAAAGTTAAAAGTCAAAAGTTAAAAGTATTAGGAGAAGAATTATTGGAATTAATAAAAGACGAGGTGAATGTGAAAGAAATTGTTTTTGATGGTACTATAAAGCAAGACATAGAACTGGATGTGACCATTACCCAAGAATTAAAAGAGGAAGGGATGGTTCGGGATCTTATAAGATCTGTCCAGGATTTAAGGAAAGAGGAAGGATTGAAACCCGAAGATAAAATTTCGGTCTGGTTAAATGGTTCAAATGATATAATTGCTATTGTCCAAAAAAATCGCCCATTGTTATTAAAAGAAATTCGGGCGACCCAGATGTTTGCTAATCAAGAAATACAGGTAACTTCAAAAGATGTCGTAATTGATAATCAAAAAATATCATTAATTATTAAAAAGATCGATTAATATGCCATACATAGATGATAATAATAAGCCATCGTTCCTTGATAAGAATAAGGGGTCCTCGTATGTGCCAAAACGAGAGCCGCTTGGTCCGAAGGGCTTCAGTCAAAAAGAATCTTTTAAGGGCGGAGGTATAATATCTGATATTAAAAGAAAGGTAGGTAGTGTTGATTTTCGTAAAAAAATAGGCGTAGAGCTTGGCAACAAGCCCTGGGATTCAAAAGCGGTTTCAGATGTCGTGAAAGATATAGAATCAAAACTGGATCGTTTCGGAACGGTTATCGATAAAAATGAGATACGAAGTTTGGGCAGCGAGGCAGCCAAATTAAATGCATATTGGGATAGCATACATGCTAGAGAGGAGGAATTTAGAGATAGGATTATCACCCCAGAAGAGAAACTTAATAGAAGTATACATAAAGTTGGAAAAGATCTTTTCGAGGGATTATTTAACTCTAACGAGGACGATAAATAATGACAGTACATTATAAAATCAGAGGGTTTGTATTTAAAAAAGAAGACAGGTTAGAAACCGATAGAATTTTTTCAGTGTTTACCGAGGAATTCGGCCGATTAGAAATATTTGCCAAAGCAATACGCAAAATTGCATCTAAATTAAGGGGCGGTATGGAAATGTTTTCCATTGCTGACATTGAATTTATCCAGGGCAAGTACCGAAAAACATTAACCGATGCCGTATGCACACAAAAATTTACTGACCTGGCAGTATCTCCCGAAAAAATAGAAATTGCTCAAAAAATTTCTTCTTTATTGGATATATTCATTAAAGGTGAACAAACTGATCAGAAAGTGTGGATGCTGGTAACAGATTTTTTTGAAAAATTACATGGAGTTTCTTTGCAAAGTAGTCATTGGCAATTGGCCTACGATTATTTTTTTTGGAATTTAGTGTCGGTATTAGGATATGCTCCCGAGCTTTCTTTATGTATTGTGTGCCGCAAAACATTAAACCCCAGCGATCTTTATTTTTCCAGTAACGAGGGGGGAACAATGTGCGGCTCTTGCGCTTTATCAAGAAACAATGCCAATCTTTCTTTCGGCGCCATAAAAGTATCTGGTGATGCAGTGAAGATTCTGCGCTTGTTTTTATGTCAGGATTGGCAAACCGTAGTAAAATTAAAAGCGGGGCTGGAATCCCTAAAAACGCTTGAAGCACTTTCCGAAGATTATGGCATATATCTAACAGGTGTTATGCATTAACCGTTTAAGACCTGCACACCTATGTCATTGCGAGGAGCCCGCAGACAACGAAGCAATCTAATAATTCAAGGAATACTTGCAAATGAGATTACTTCGGGCCTGCGCTCCCCTCGCAATGACGAAAGGGTGTTTTGTACCTATGAAAAAAATATTGAAAAATAAAAATATTGTTTTTATTATAATGGTGGCGGTACTTATCGCTGGTTTTTTTATTTTTTGGTATTATCGGGAGCAAGTGTTTTCCAAAGAAATTTTAAAACTGGAAATTTTGGGCCCCGATACCGCTGTCGTCGGCCAGGAAATTGAGTACATGGTTACTTACAAAAATAATGGTAATTTTTCATTGGAAAATCCAAAACTTATTTTCCAGCTTCCCGATAATTCTTTGACCGAAGACAGTAAGCTCCGGCTGGAGCAAGAACTCGGCGACATTTATCCGGGTGATCAGCGAAGCATAATATTTAAAGCGCGGCTGTTGGGCAAGGAGCAAGATGTAAAAATTGCCCATGCCTGGCTTTCGTACACCCCCCACAATTTGTCGGCCCGCTACGAAAGAGATACCACGTTCCCCATAAAGCTTGAGGTAGTGCCCATTACTTTAACTTATGATCTGCCTTCCAAACTGGAAAAAGGCAAGGAAATTACCTATTCAGTCAATTATTTTTCCAATGTGGACTATCCGCTGGAAAACTTAAGTTTAAAAATTGAACCGCTGGATGGTTTTTCTATTAAGTCAGCCCAGCCCTCTTCGCTGGACAACGTTGAATGGAAGCTAGAGACCTTAAGCAAGGCCCAGGGCGGCAGGATTAGTATTACCGGTGTTGTAGAAAAAGAAACAGGCAGCGCCCTGCCATTTTTAGCGCAGCTTGGCATGTGGCAAGGGGGGAGGTTTGTGTTAATAAAAGAGGCCAAGTATGACGTTGAGGTTATCCGTCCATTGCTTTTTATTTCCCAGCACATCAATGGTTCCGACGGTTACGTCGCGTCACCCGGAGAAAAATTGCACTACGTTGTATTTATTAGAAATATTTCAAACACGCCTTTTAACGATGTATTTATAGAAGGGCATCTTGAGGGCGAGGGGTTTGACGCCTCCACTTTGTCTTCAAGTGATGGTCAAATAAGGTTCAACGATAAGTCAATTATATGGCCTTCAAACCAAATATTAAAATTACGACATTTGGCTCCCAATCAGGAAATAAGCGTTGCCTTTGATGTAATATTAAAAAACGATTGGACTATTTCTGAATCAGAAAAAAATAATGTGTCGGTGAAAAATAGTGTGACGGTTTCTGGCACCAACCAAATATTTAAAACCCCGGTGAATTCAAATCTGAATATATCCCAAAAAGCAAATACCCAAGATCAAACAAGCTATTTGGTAACCTGGCGCGCCAGCAATGATTTTAATGATGTCAAGAATATAAAAGTAAGGGCGGTTTTACCCGAAGGCGTCGCCATTGTAGATAACATAATACCGGAAGATGAAGCGCTGCATTTTTCTTGGGATAACAGTAGCCGGGAAATGGTGTGGTTGGCGGGCGATTTGTCGGCAGGAAGCGCCAAGAATTTGACGTTTGAAGTTATGGTATCTTTGCCACTAATACAAGTAGGCCAATCTATCATTGTTAGCCAAGCCACCATTTCCGGTGAAGATCAATTCACGGGAGCAATAATTAAAGTCACTGCGCCGGCAATAAGTACTTACTAGTGCCTCATTAATATAATTTTGAACCCGTAGCGACATAACGATATAGAACAAACATTATCACTTTGCACTAAAGTCGCCGGTGGTTTGGCAATATTGGGCGGATTGGAGCAAAAAATATGTTTGGCGTAGCCGTAGCTACGGCAAACATATTTTTTGTGAAACCTGCCCAAGATTGGCAAATCCGGCAAGACTTGGAGTGCAAAGTGATAATGTTTGTTCTATAGCATGGATTCTAGGCGCGAGGAGCGAGCGTACCCTCTGCGGTACGCAAGCAACGAGCAACAACGAAGACATGCTATCGTTACGTCGCCCCCTTGGGAAAGCTGAAATCAGGTCATCTTCTTC
>MHOT01000013.1 GCA_001820175.1 Candidatus Staskawiczbacteria bacterium RIFCSPHIGHO2_02_FULL_42_22
CTTTACTCCCGCGCCTGCGGGCGCGGTTGCGGGGCGACTGCGGTCGCCCCTACGCCTTCGGCACGTCCTCCCCCCACGTTGTTACGGAGAAAGCGGCGAGAGAACGAATTACTAAACTATATGATAGTTTATAGGAGGAGGTCGGGAATATCCCCGTCCTCCCTTTTCCTATAAATCGTTATCTAATTGAAAATTCGTAAAAAAGGTGTAAAAAGAGAGCATATGAACCAAATCCGTAGGTTACAATATATGAGCAACCAATTTTTTCTTAATGTGCCAGTTGAATTGGTAAGATATTTTAAATTACAAAAAGGTGATTATTTAGAATTTACGCCGGGTGGAAATACTAATTTTATTATTAGAAAAGTTGCTGAAAACACTGTGTCGCACGCAGAGGCAGTTTTACAAAATATGAAAGATGAAGCACATATGCTTTCTATGACGATAAATGCTGTAGGGTCATTATGGGAGCCGGGAGTTTTTTCGGGGCGAATGGCACAGCTTACAAATCTGCAGGGGCGGATTAGGAAGTTAGAGAAGAAGCTAAGAATATAAAAATGATTATTAGAGTTGAACCTAATGCACCAAATACAAAAAAGTTTCTCAAATATGTTGTAGAGAAAGTTTTAGAGCATGAACCATTAAAACGAGGAAAAATCGTTAAAGTTTTATTACAAGAACATGTTACTCCTTTGCCCGAGTTTAATGAAAATCTATTTGAGGGCGACTATGATACTAATCCGGGTGAAAAGATAGATTTTCAAGAAGATAACGCCCACGCAAAAACTATGGGCCTTATCGTATATCTGAATGAGCAACTTCCGCCCCACTCAGGTCCTCGGCATGGAAAATTACTAAAAGAAAATCCCCTAACTTTCGAATTAAAATTGGTCGTTAGTGATCCAAAAGGATTTTATAAATTCGCTGATGATTTAGGAGTTACTGCTGACAAGGAAATTGGCGAAGGAAGTGTGAAAGAGAGAAATGGAAAAGTGACGGTGACTATAAAATTATTCTTTAATGAGGATGGAAAATTATGGCGCGAAGGAAAAGAAAAGCATTTTTATTTAATGGAAAAAGGCAGGGACAGGTATAAAATTATGGAGTATTTTATAGTTAATAAATTTAATGATTATTATCCCACAAAGGCGATTGCTCACGACCTTGGGAAAAATAACTTGCCTAATTTTAGTAGGCAAATTGGCAATATCAACAGAATCGCCAAAAATAAAATTAGGTTAAAGGACAACATTTTAGAAGGTAAAAGAGGCAGAGGGTACAAAATCAGTGCAACCTACAAAATTACCATGAAAAGCTAAACAAAATCCCTCCTCCTCTCATCTCCTCCCAGACACTCTTAATAACTTTCTTTCAAAACAGCCGTTATGAAGCTGTTTTTTGTTTTAGATCCTACTAAAGAAAGGATGTACGAGGTATTTAGCACCTTGATAAAATCATGGTGTGATAACAATAGAAGAAATGAAAACACTTTTGGATGATACCTCCCTATCGGACGAGGAGGTCATGGAAATTCGAGAGGGGCTGTATGGCCTCGCTGAAGTTATTTTTGATAAATGGCAACAAGATAATAAAAATAAAATGTTAAATAATAAAGAATAAATTATATGGCAAATAAAAGAATGTTTAACAAAACAATATGCAGAACTGATAACTTTGTTGCGATGCCCCCGACAGCGCAAAACCTTTATTTTCATCTTGGGCTGGAAGCAGATGATGATGGATTTGTCACTCCTCAAATGGTTATGAAAACTCTCGGTAGTCCGGAAGACGATTTGAAAATCTTAGTAGCAAAAGGATATGTAATTCCTTTTGACAAAAAGGTAGTAGTTATAACTCACTGGAAAATCCATAACAAAATAGCAAAGGATAGATATCATAGGACAATTTATCAGGAGGAATTTAAGGGACTATCTCGTAAACAAAATGTATACAATTTGTTTACCAAGGATAGGTTAGCGTTAGACGAGAACAGGTTGGGTGTAGACCAAGAGAAGAACTTAACCGCCGAATAAATCGGCGGCAATAATTCAATGAACGATATCGAAAAATTAACGGCATATTTCATAGAGATTAAAGGTATTCGTGGAAGAAAAGCAAGATACTTTAGATCCGCCGGCCAGCTTTTAACTTTATGCGACCATAGCCTAGAAAAAGCCAAAGAAATGTTGAATAAAGCCAAAGAATGGGCTGATAAAGAAGGATTGGAATGGGAACTGGAAACGGTAACTAAAAAATACCTTGAACTGCAAAATAAATAATTTTGTAGTTTTAAAATTTGGTGGTATAATAAATTCGTAAACCCAAATAATGTAAAATTCCCCGGAGTTTTTCTTTGCATAGTGCCTTAAAGGGGCGGTCTGCCAACTATGCAATCCTTCGGGAAAGTTTATTTGGGTTTACCAGACCGTCCCTTTAAGTTACACATTTTTATGAAAGGCGTTATCTATATTAGAGTATCAAGTGATGAGCAGGTAAAAGGCACTTCCCTAGAAAATCAGGAAGAACTTTGCCGTACGTACGGCGTACAAAAAGGCATTGAAATAATTTCTGTTTTCCGAGAGGAAGGCGAAAGCGCCAAAGATTTAACCCTAAACAATCGCAAGGAATTTTTACGCGCCCTTGAATTTTGTAGGAAAAATAAACCTGAAGCCTTTATAGTCCTACGGGTAAATAGATTTGCCCGCAATACTGAAGATCATTTTGCTGTCCGCAAAATACTTTTGGGATATGGCACTTCCCTACATTCCGTTACCGAGCCAATCGGTAACAGCCCAGCCGAGAAATTTATTGAAACGGTGCTGGCCGGCGCCGCCGATTATGAAAATGGCATACGTCGCCAGCAATGCACTGACGGGATGAGCCAAAAACTCAATCAAGGACTATGGCCGTGGAAATCACCTATTGGCTATACATGCCTTAATTTCAAGAAACGAGGCGAGAAGAAAACCCTGCCCGATCCACCAGACGAGCGAATATTCCCCATTATCCAGCTTGGATTACAGAAATACGCCAAGGGCAATTCTTCACTTACGGATATTGCATTACTTATGGATAAAGTAGGTTTGGCGGGTATTAGGGGAAAGAAAACTGATGTGAAGTTAGTTGATAAATTATTACGCTGTCATTTGAAATTTTACGCGGGGTTTGCGGAAAACCGATGGACTGGCAAAGAGGTAAAACTACTTAACAAGCCTATGATAACCCGTGAAGAATATGATCGGATTGTTTTTATTAAGACAGGTAAAACTAGAAAGATGAAGCATGAGGTATATAATCCCAACTTCCCTCTCCGCATAACCATTTTATGCGGGAATTGTAATAAATTAGTGACCGGTAGCGTTTCACGAGGTAACGGAGGAAAATATTTTTACTACCATTGCAAAAACAGGCTTTGTGCCGAGTATGGTAAAGCCATCAAGAAAGATATGCTAGAAAAAGACTTCATGGAAAATCTGAGAACCATAACACCAAAGACAAAATTTCTAGAAACCTTCAAAAGAGTTGTCTTAGATGTTTGGGAAAAGAACAGTAAACTTTATGAACAAGAAATCGGTCGGTACGAAAAGCAATTAGTAATTCTTAATCAAAAGCGTAAAGGAATTTTTGATAGCAAAGAAGATGGGTCATATTCTGCCGAAGAATTTAAGGAACGCAAAGAGGCGGTAGATGTTCAGATTGCAACTGTCAAAATCTCAATGAATGAGTGCAGTATAGATAAATTTGATATTGAAGGCACGTTGGCTTATGCTAATCAGTTTATTAGCGATTTAGCAAGACAATGGCTTGATCTTGCTATGCCTGTCATTGCGAGGTTCCAAAAGTTGATTTTCCCTGAAGGAATTCCGTATAACCGAAAAACAGGGTTTGGAACCGCCAAATTGGGCTATATTTACGAACAAAACCGGCTTTCGGCCGGTCAAAGTTCGCTAGTTGTGGACCCACCGGGAATCGAACCCGGCCCTGATCCATGCCATGGATCCGTAATGCCGATTTACTATGGGCCCAATACTACTAAATTCTAAATCCTAAATTCTAAATAATATCAAAATTAAAAAATGTTAAATTCAAAGCATGACGAGTTTTGGATTTTATCCGCTCGCCAGCGAATTTAATTATTGGGATTTATTTGGGATTTGGAATTTGGGATTTAATTCATTTATTTTTTGTAGCATCTTCGGTAAATTTTTAAAATTCTTTACAAACTCTTCCATCATGGCTGGTGCGCGGAGCGCCGCCGAAGGGTGAAACATAGGAGCTACAAACCATTTTTTCTGTTGCTCGCCTTTAATCATTGCCCCAAATAAGTGCCCCTGGTCGCGGGTAATTTTTGCCTCCGGTAAAAAGTATGCAAAGCATATTTTCGTCGCTCGCTCGTTAAATAAAATTTCTTGAATTTTATTTTCCTCGCTCCCTAGAAAATAATTCATGGAAAATCTTCCCAGCGGCACAATAATGTTTGGCGCAATAATTTCAATCTGACGGGTTAAATAGGGCCTATAGGCCATAATTTCTTCTGGCAACGGGTCCCGGTTTTCCGGCGGCCGGCGCTTTACAATATTGGTAATGTAAACATCTCCTTCTTTCCAACCAAGTTCGCGGATTTGTTTTCGCAACAATTGCCCACTCCTACCCACAAACGGCCGCACCAGCTCATCTTCCACGGCTCCGGGCGCTTCACCAATAAATAGCACTCGACAATCCGAATTTCCCTCCCCAAACACTAAATTGGTCACCAAAGGAAGTTTTTTGTCAGCCAGCATTTGCTGATGCAATTTTTGTAGTTCCAATGCCTTGTCCATATTGCCTAAATTCTACCCTAATATTGCATTTTTTTCAATTATATCTATGATGGTTAGTATGTAAGCAGTATGATTACTTAACCGTCTTACATTTAAAGGTCGTCGTATAACATTGTGCATCTATGGACATCACATCCAGAAACCGCACTCCAATTCTTGCCGGATTTGCCAATCTTGGGCAGTTTTCACAAAAAATATGTTTGCCGTAGCTACGGCTACGCCTCGCATATTTTTTGGAGACGGGGCGAATGTGTTGCGACACATTACGCCTCGCGTCTTGACTCCAAGCCGCCCAATATTGCCAAACCTTCAGCGGCTTAAGTGTGGTTTCTGGATGTGATGTCCATAATGTTAAAATAATAAAATTTAAATATATGGATAACAAAACTATTATTACTCTCGTAGTTGTTATAGGAGCATTAGTACTTCTGGGTGGCGGCTATTTGTTATATACCAATATGAGCACCGATACGCAGGGAAATTACTCCGTCAACAATGACACCAATCAAAATGTCAATGAGCAAAATAACCAAAATCAGGCCACAGGTACGTTATACGTAACCATTACCGACGCGGCAGCCAATATGGGAAGCGTCAGCGCGGTTTCCATGACGGTAGACAAAGTTGAGGTATACAATAATGCCCAGGGGTGGATAACGGTTTCCTCAACCCCAAAGACCTTCAATTTACTTGAACTGAAAGCAAAAAGCCAGGCCATGCTGGTGGCTAGCGCCGATGTGCCGGTAAATTCGTATAATCAAATTAGGGTAAGTGCTTCAAAAATCTTAGTAACAGAGGCAGGAAAAGTCAAAGAAGCCGCCATGCCTTCAGGGCAAATTACCTTCGAAACCAATATGGTAGTGTATGGAAACACTAATTCTGTGGCTCGCGTTGATGTATTAGCAGACAAATCACTGCATAAAACCAAGGACGGTTCTTTCATTTTTGCTCCCGTTATTACCTTTGATAGCAGCAGTAACGCAACCGTAATCGTTGATACCAATAATGTGGTAACGGTATCAGGCGGGGCGATAAACCCCACCATACACGTGGGAATGAATGTAGGAGGAGAAATGAAAACGAACTTCCAGCTTGATCAAAGTTTGGAACTCTTAATTAACGGACCGGTGATTGAATTAAAATAGTTTCTCAAAGATTTTTGCAGGCAAAAAGTTCCCGAAATCCGGGAACTTTTTGTTATTAATTATTCAATATTGCCAACCCCGCAGGTTACAGGGGTCCGACCCCTGCAGCTGTATTTCCAATATTCCAGTACACAGAAGGTTACAGGGGTCGGACCCCTGTAATTCCCTGTAATTCCCGTAATCCTATAACGGTTTACTTGGAGTTAATTCGGTAAATACGACCAGGCGCTTGGTGTAAGTTTTTTGGCTTGCTACCCAATCGCCCTGGCAGGTAATAAGGTTAAGGTGGACCCCGTCATTTTGGGCAAATACTTCCGGAGGCGATTCGCTGGGACCGTATATTTCGGTTTTTTTTACCTCGAAAGAAAGTACGTTGCCTTGATCATCGTAAACCTGTATTTTGTCTCCTTGTTTTAATTGGTGCAAATTATCAAAGACCGAATGGGCGCCGCTTCGCCATGGGCCGTAGTGTCCTGTTACCACCGCGCTACCCTTTTGGCCCGGTCGCGGCCCTAATTGAAACCATGCCACCTCAGAAGGCCCTTTTGGCACGTCTACCGATCCATCAGATGCCAAACCAACGCGGATAATTTTAGCATCCACGCCAATACTGGGAATAGCGAGGCGAACGGGCAAACCGGGGCCTATGCCATTTTGGTGGGGTGATGTTTGGTTATTTTCTTCCTGCTGATTTTCTGAAGATGTAATATTAGTATATGGTACCTCTGCTCGATTGACATACCAAACCGCTGCGACACTCGCAGTCAAAACCAAAGAAAAAATTAAAAGACCTTTTAATATAATGTGTTTCATGATTTTGTAATTTTACATTTCTAATTTCTAATTCTTCGATTACCCCCACTTTGAATGGCGACCCACTCTGGATTATTTTCCCAAAAAATTCACGATCGTGAATTTTTTGGGAAAATATCCGAGCAAAGCTACGAGAGCCGGGCAGGCCTGCCCGGCTCTCGCCTTTCTATCATTTGGCAAACCATACGCGTCGCATTACGATGGCACTCAGCAATAAACCAATGGCCATCATGGCCGCCAGCATCACTGCGCCCCAATCTAATGACTTGGACTCTGACCCAAATCCGGTATTTGGCAATCCCGGAGTTTGCGTCACAGATGAAACGTTAAACAAGATAGCGTTGGAAGAGGCGCCACCCGGAGCGGGATTGGCCACATCAACGGCATAGGTGCCGCCAGTTGCAATATCAAAAGCAGGAATTACTGCAGTTAATTGATTAGAAGAAACAAATGTCGTGGTTCTTGCTAACCCATTAAATCTAACCCAAGACCCCTGCATAAAGCCCGCGCCGTACAAGGTTAACGTGAAACCGCCGCCACCTGCTACTGCAGAATTAGGAGAAATACTGCTTAAGGTTGGAACGGGATTGTTTCCGGTAACCGTAAGTACTTGAGTATTGGATATCCCCCCACCCGGGCCGGGATTCACTGCGGTAATGTTAAACCATCCGGAATTTACCACATCCTGCGCATTAATGGTAGCCGTCAACTGAGCTGGTGAAATATAGTTGGTTGAACGCGCCATTCCATTAAAATGCACTACGGACCCCGGCATAAAATTGGCACCGTTTACGGTTAATATGAATGATGCCGATCCCGAAGCCACCGCCGATGGTGAAATTGAGCTAATAGTAGGAGCAAGGTTACCAACTGTAAATGCTTGCGGATTAGACGTTCCACCGCCTGGCACCGAGTTAACTACGGTTACACTAAAGGTTCCCGCAGTATTAAGGTCTGAGGCCAAAATGGTGGCAGTCAACTGAGCTGGTGAAATATAGTTGGTTGAACGCGCCATTCCATTAAAATGCACCATGGATCCGGGCACAAAATTGCTACCATTGACCGTCATGATAAATGACGAACTTCCCACACTGGCTAAACTCGGAGATATACTGGTAGTACTTGGAATTGGATTATCGGCACTTGCCACCGAAGATAACCCCAATGTTGCCCCAACCATTCCCAAGGCCACCATAAGCGAAATAATAATTTTCTTGTTGTTCATAGGCGTAATATGTTTATTTTTTTATAATACAGTTCGACCTTTATACTATGTATGACGATATATGAGTAAAAATCTTGTAACCCCTCACACCACCCACTCTCACGTGTCGTCATTGCGAGGAGTTTCGCTTGCGAAACGACGTGGCAATCCAGTAAGAGTGATGATGAGATTGTCCCGATGGCTTTGTGCCATCGAGGATCCTCGATCTCATCGGGACTTCGGCGCCTGCGGGCGCCTCGCAATGACGGTGGAGGTGTGAGGGGTTACAAATCTTGTATTTCTATCGGGCTTATTTTGGAGCAATAAAAAATCCCTTGCAGTTTTACACCGCAAAGGACTTGGGGACGCGGGATTCGAACTATCATCAATTGAGCGGTGGCAATTTGGCTGAAATTCAAGGCGCGAGGAGCGATCCTAATGCTGTAGGTATTGTGATCGACGAGCAACGTAGAAGTTCAGCCAAATTGCCCCGCCCGCAGGGAAGCCAAAAAATGGATGATTTCTTCCTTTCTGATCCTCAAGGTAGCTATGGCTACGATTTCGTCGCAGAAAGAAACAAATCATCTCATTTTTTGGCTTCTCAACTTGATGATAATTCGAATCCAGCGTCCCTACGGAAGACCCACTACTGATAAAATCCAAAAAAACACCCCGGAACACTTTCGTGTCCGGGGTCTTTGGTTTTAATCCGTGCCAAGGATATGCTCTGGGCTGGTGCCGTACATTCTGCCGTCGTGCACCGCGAGCATTCCCTCTCGCAAGGATTCAAACACGCAATCTGGCACCGTTGCCAAATTAACCTCCTTAATAGTGCCGGTCCGATTCTGGACGAACATTCGCTTCACCTCCGGCGGCTCCTTTGAGTGTTGAAGCGTGAAAGGGCGGACGTCGGTCGCCACATCCACGGTGACCCCGCACTCCTTGAGGAAGTTGACTCCCTCGGGAGTGACGTAGAACCGGAACGTGTTTCGGCTAACCGTTTCAGCCGTGAACAGGCGGTTGTTGTGGGCCCATAGCTTCGGGCTGAATCCTCCGGGTAGGTCATCGATCCGGCGCGGGTTACCCTTGGTAGAGTTGATCCATTGCAACGCGGCAATGGTGTGACTCACCAAAAGACCCTGCTCGGTTGTTCCGAGCCGACTCATTACAACACGGGCCACCTCCAGGGGATTCTGTACAGTCATGGCCAACTCCTAACTTGCTCTTTTTAACAAGTTAAGGTCAATCACAAACGCTTGTGAAAGAAATTTACCTTAAACTTGTTAAAGAAGAACTGAAAAAATCATACTATACATTTAGAACGATGTCAATAGATGCTGCAAACCTTCACGCCCCTCGTTGTCATCCCGGGCTTTTGAAGCGGGATCCAGAAGATTTTCAAACAAGATACCCTGGATTCCCGATCGTGCGCGTCGGGAATGACATCGGGGGTGTGAGGGGTTACTTGCGCCTGTAACTGCTCGCTGACCAAATCGTCATCGCGAGCCAAAGCGAAGCAATCTCCAATTATAGCGAGATTGCTTCGTCGCCTGCGGGCTCCTCGCAATGACGGTAGTGAGTATTCTTCACCAAACTCCTCGTAAGATTATGTAAATCATGGCACATTAGTATAATTTTTTGAAGTTAAGAAATAAAAAGGCCACCAAAACAGAATTTCTGTGAGGTGGCTTTGTTGTTTGAGGAGAATTTCGCGCTCCTAGGAGCGGTTGTGTTTTTTCAGCTCGTCCAAACAGAATACACCCTGCGACCAAAGGCATCCCTGAATGAAACCCACCCATCGGAAAACCTTTTCCATCTTTTCTGGCGTGCCATCAGCAACCATCGCTTCCATTTGCTCCAGCATACCGTGGCAGTGCTCCAAAATTGTCAGGCGGTCGGCAAATCCCTCCGTTGGGACATCATGGGGAAAATCAACTTTGCCAATACCTTCGTCCTTAAAATAGCGACGGTAAATGGCAATGGCTTCCAATACTTTTCTTCCGGTCATAGAAAATTCCTTTCGCTTACCGTAGGGTTTCCAGAAAGTCCCGGGCTTGGCGAAATGCCTTGCCTCGATGAGAAATTTGATTCTCTTCCTCAACCGTCATCTCTCCCCAAACCTTATCCGTTCCTTCGGGCATGAAGATTGGGGCGTAAGGCATTTTTGGCTGGGTGGCAGCTCGCGCTGATTTAAGAATCTTACCACGAACTTTTCCATCAAAGAAATATTGCTCCCCGTCCGGCGAAACAATGGCAACCACGGTTTCAAACGTAGCGCAGCGATCTTTAACGTCTTTGAGTTCACCAAGAATCCATCGGGTAACCAGGTCAACATCGTCAGTTTTTGCCGGTTGACCATGCCAATCGGCCGTATCCACGCCGGGTTTTCCATCAAGCGCGTCAATGAAAACTCCTGTGTCGTCCGCCAGCGCCCAAACGCTCGGGTCTTTTTGGTGCACAAACATTGCTTTTTTCAAAGCATTTTCTTTGAGGGTTGTGCCGTCTTCAACCCCTTGGCCCTCAATCCCGGCTTCACCAAGAGTGAGAATTTGAATTGGAAAACCTTCAAACACCGCCTTGATTTGCTCAGCTTTGCTTGGATTTCTTGTGGAAAGAACAACTTTCATGGTTTTTCTCCCGTTAAGGTTTTTGCTTTGCCCGCCATAGCTTTAGCGAAGGCCGGGTGCTTTTTAATACTAATGGTTTTTCTACTAAAAACAATGCTTTTACACCTTCATAAAAACAGCTTTTATAATCGTGATTCCAGGAAATAATTTGACTGGCAATGGCCCTTTATTTGTCGTTTCTAGCATTAATTTTCCATCCCATCCGCCCCCAGATCCCGGCTCACAAAAAATTTCACCACTAAGTGCATCTATGCCCATTTGCGCTTTAGCACCGCGCATAGTTAAAAAACAAGCAATGTTTTTTCCTAATTTCAGCGTTTCGGCAGTATGGCAAATAATAAACTCTCCCGGCTGCAAGAAATATCCATCTTCATTTAATTCAAACTCTTCAAATTCTTGTTCTTTAATTCTGGAATCTAGAAACTCAACTTTCTTTAGTTTTTTAAATTTATTCCCTAACGTAAATGAATAGCTCGCAGGTTTTAAATTTTCCTCATCAAACGGATCAATGGCCATTTCTCCATTTACTATGGCCTCTTTAATTTCTTCGTTAGTTAAAATCATATAATTCACTCTACTCTATTAAAAATAAACCATTTAGCTTTTTTCGATTGATGTATGCATAACCTCAACTACAAAGTTTACAAAAATATCTGGCAGATCAAAGTACCGTTCTATCTTTGACCACCCGCCATCCCTGAATTTAAAACCTTTACCTTCTGCCCACACTCTTATTTTATCGATTATTTCCTGCGGATTATCGGAAAGAAAAGCGATATGTGTTTGCCGTTTTTTATCAAGATTTTCAATAGGGGTATCTGAAACTTCGGTTATTTGAATGGCAAACCGTAACCGTGATTGCCCCACCATAATCCAGGGGAATTTACTAGGCGGAGGTGTGTATACCACATCAAAACCGAGTAGCTTATACATTTCTACCATATCCTGCAAATGATCCTTGGTAATATTCTGACAGTAATGATGTAATCTTGGGGATATTTCCATATATTTAAAATTTCATGTTATACCAATCTAGGCCCATTTCTTTGATTAAAATTCGTTCACCCTTATTTGAAGTTCGATTATTGTCCAAACCTAATAATTTCATGCCTTCTCTCAAATGCTCTTCGCTTTTGCCTTCAATTTCTAGATATGGCGGCACGTTGGGATATTGGTCAATGTCAAAATACCAGTCCTTAAAGCTTTGAATTACGAAACTCTTTCGAGGGATTTTTTCCAAATTTTGAGATAGAAATTTGATAGAATTTTTAAGCTTAGCTATGCATAAGCTTAAAAATTATAGCAAATTTATAGCCAAAATTTGGAGGAAAGACCCGAAATTCACCTTTCCCAAGGGAGTTTCGTAATTCAAAGCTTAAAGCTAAATGACACTCTGTCTTTTTCTTGGTGGGCATATTGTTCCAGCCCCAATTCTTTAAATAAATCCGCCACTTTTTCTGGATCTTCAACCACAAAGTTAATTTCTCTTCGCACCTTGGCAATTCCGATGGTTTTTGGATCTCCCTTCCAGGTAACTTCATGCTTACCTTCAGAATTTGATATACTGACCTTCCCCACATAGATTAACACCAAAAACTTCACATTCGGGACATGGCTTACCCTTCAAGCGAAAGCGTCCTCGCCGTATCCGCGGATACGGCTGTGGTTCTTTCGCTTTCCAGGGCGGCGCCCTGCCCTCGAATCTGAAATTTTTGCTTTATTAATCTATGTGGGGAAGGTCAGTAATCCGTAAAAACCAATTAGCAGCCCCCTCTTTTTCGCCTTTAGCTTGGTACCAATCAACTGAAAGTCGTGTTTCCTGAATTTTTTGGGCACCAAGTTCAGCCAGTTTATTTTTTATCGCCGCTACATTAATATCTAAAACTTTTGTTTCAATTTCCTGTGACATATTTATTTAAAATTCCCCATTAAAAACTTCTTGAGCGCTATCAAATCTTTTTTATCGTTATCGTAGTGATAGGTTATAATCCCAACTGATTGAGCGCTTTTTACTGCATTTTCATCGTGTTCAAAATAGATAGCATCATCTTTGTCTAAGAAACTGTCTAATAAGTCGCTTTTGAGGATAAAATTCTATTTTTCGAGCGAAAATTTGATAGAATTTTGAGGTTTGCACAGGGTGTAAGCCGAAAAATTATAGCGAATTTGCAGCCGAAAAATAGAATTTTAGACCAAATGTGGACTTATTAAACAGTTTCTAAGGTAAAATATTGAAGCATTGTTTCGTAATATGTAGGGTCGGCTTTTTCAGGATTATGCTTTAGGGTGAAAACCTCGTATGGCATATTATCTAAGCCAAATTTCTTTAACTGTTCATCATTGGCGCCAGTTAAGATAATTTTTCTGTTTCCAAAACTATCTAGCAATTCCTGCATTTCTGTAAAAATACCAAAACCACCTCCTTTTTCAATTATAAAACAATATACCGCATCAACTAAAATGGTTTTCATATTTTAATCCATACTAACAAAAAATCACCCTAAAATAAAGGCCAATAATATTGATTTAATAGAAGTGTTTTTTTGAAATAAAAAAGCCCGTCATTCCGAAGAATAACGGGAAGCAGTAGGTCTGCTTAGTCCTTTTAATCAGTGATGTATCCGCCGCTCTGGTGGTCCCAGAGTTCAGCGTACACACCGCCTTGGTCCAGGAGTTCTTGGTGCGTTCCTTCTTCTGCGATGGAACCACTTTCCATCACAATTATCCTGTCCGCACGTTGGATCGTTGATAGTCGGTGAGCGATGACGATACACGTCCGCCCTTCGAGTAAATCGGCGATGGCCGATTGAATCTGGTGCTCCGTCTTACTGTCGAGTGCACTGGTTGCCTCGTCCAGCACCAGGATTGGCACATCTGCCAGAAACGCTCTGGCAAGAGCAATCCGTTGCCGCTCGCCGCCGGAGAGTTTCACACCGCGCTCACCGACAAGGGTATTAAGCCCATCGGGAAGACGCGAAATGAATTCCCATGCGTGCGAACGCTTGGCAGCAACGATAATCTCCTCCTCCGAAGCGTCGGGTCGTGCAAAGACGATATTTTCCCGAAGCGTCCGGTGAAAAAGTTCTGGCTGCTGTGGCACAACAGCAATCTGCTGTCGCAGTGAAATCTGCGTCACGTTGACGACATCTTGCCGATCAATGCGGATGTAGCCCGAGTTCAGGTCGAAATAGCGCAGAAGCAGCTTAACGAGTGTGCTCTTGCCTGCGCCAGTATGGCCCACTAAGGCAACCGATTGGCCACCAGGGATGTGCAACGTGAAGTCATTGACATCGTGATGAGCGCGCGTTTCTCGGTCAACGTAGCTAAAGTTGACTGCGTGAAACTCAATCTCTCCATCTTCGACATTCAACGGCCGAGCAGTGATAGCATCCTGCACTTCGGGTTTTTGTGTGTAGAGTGCCGCCATCTCCTTGGCCTCGCCTACACTCCGGAACACCTTGTTCATGATGTTTCCAATCTGCCAAACTTGGTCGATGATGATGATCGCCCAGGTTTGGAAGAACACGAAGTCAGCCATAGTTACTGTCCCATTGCGCCAACCGGCAACAAGGAACAGCACTAGAGCAATCTCGAACGCAGAACAGATGAAACCCTGCACACGGATGAGATTGACTCCGAAGATCCACGCGTACTTGGTGTGCTGATAGCAATCTTCTGCTACGCCATCAAATCGCTGTTGCTCATCGCGCTCTTTACCGAATGACTTGACGGTCGCTTGGTTACTGAATGAATCAGCAAAAGCGCCTCCCACTTTCGAATCCTTTTCAGCAGCGATCGCGTCTCGCTTCATGCGCAGGTGAGCAATGTAAATACTTGCGCTACAGAACACGATAACCCAGACACCAAAGGTCAGTCCAAGCCAGGGATATTCCCAGGAAAAGACGACCAGGGTCAGAATAATCCAAACGAAACTGCGCCCGAGCTGGTAAGCGAAAGCGTCCGTGATATGCTCGAAAGAGTGACAGAAACGCTTGGCAGAAGTAACGAGCGAGCCCGCGAACGAGTTCTCGAAGAACCGCATGGACTGCGTCTGGACGACGGCGAAACTCCGTTGACTGAGGTCGCGCATGATCGTTGCCTCAAAAAACAGAATGACGAAGTCGTAAAGGTACCACGTGACGTTAGTGACGAAGAGTAACAAGGCGATCAGCCATATTGTCCGCGTCACCGATTCGACAGAACCATCTTTGAGGCCTCCGAGCAGGTCGCGTACAAGAAATGGGTAAGCGGCCTTATTCAGAACCGTCACCACCATGAACAGCACCATTGCCAGCGCCAGCCAGCGGTATTTGCACACGCTCGGCCAGTAGGCACGAAGAACTGTCATCATTGCTCAACTCCTTTAGAGTAAAGATTTACAAGGAGAACTATTCGCTCCTTGTTTTTGTGGTTCAAAACAATAACACCGTGCCATTGTCAGGACTGAAAATACTTTATCACATTGTAAAAATAATGTCAAATCAAATTGGCGTAACTGCTCACTGGGTATGCAACGTAATCCTAACTTCCGTTCGTCATTGCGAACCCGCAGGCGTGGCAATCTCCGTCGTTATGAGGGGAGATTACTTCGTCGCTGTGGCTCCTCGCAATGACGGGAGGTGTAACATGTCCAGTGAGCAGTTACAAATTGGCGCTGTTCGGTAACCCCCTATTCCGTCATTGCGAGCCGCCCGCAGGCGGCGTGGCAATCTCAAATTAAACGAGATTGCTTCGCTGTGGCTCGCAATGACGACTAAATAGAATGTTTCAAAACAGCGCCAATCAAATTATGAACGGGTTCGAATCCTGTGTTAAAAACCCAAGCAAATTAAAACCACCCCTTTTGAGGATGGCCTTAATTTTCTTGTGCCCCTTGTTGAACACATTCAGAACACTTAATTGGGATAAAATTAAGCAGGAAATGAATAGTTTTAATTTGTAAAATAAAAAGCCCTGCGACCAACTAAAGTTGTAATCGCAGGGATAAATTGGCCAGTTTTTAGCCTTACACCCAAATAGTATCAGGAGACCTTTTCCTGATGCTCGAGGGGTGAAAACAAGCTTCCTGTTGTTTTCCGAACGAAATGATCAGAACAGTACCTTCTTCACTTTCGCCATCTGGATCAATTTCTATGATTTCTCCGACGGTACAGGATTCGATGCACTCCTTGATGTCGGGATCTTCTGTAAATTCCACCCACTCTTGGAGGCTGTACCTTGTGCCACGGTAGCACACAGCCACAAAAAGTTTTTCGGCTTCCTCAATTTCAAGCGTTTCATAGAAAAGATCCTCGATATTGTCGGAGGGAACAATATCGGTTTTCCTAGGTTGTGGTTTTCCCATCAATCCCTCGCAGTAAAAGAATGGGTATCGAAAACTAAAAAAACTCTAACATAAATATGACAGAATGTAAATAGATGTGCTCCCACCAGGATTCGAACCTGGAACCAATTGCTTAAAAGGCAACTGCTCTACCGTTGAGCTATAGGAGCGAGCCCCGCGTGCCGCACGTCGCAACGCGTGGGGAATTTTGAAATTGCGGGCACAAGCCCGAATGCACAATTTTAAATTTTCAACCGCTTCAAACTGTGCATTACGAAATATTGCTTCACGACTATTAATCCTTATTATGCTTCGAATTATAAGATAAAAAATGTTTTTTGTAAATACTATTGTAAATTTTTAGAAAACGCCACATTACCTTGCCCTGCGGTACTGTAACACCGATAACATGGAAAAATCAATCAATATTCCAAAAATCCAGATCAACGATTGCCACCAATTATCTCCAATAGGCGTGCCAACCATAAGCGCCCGAACGGAATTTACCGTAACGGTAATGGGGCTGATTTTAGCAAATGCCTCAAGCCATCCGGGCATAGTGTCTATGGGTACGAAAATAGAACTGGCAAACACCAGAGGGAAAACCCATATAAATCCGGCGACTTGAGCAGTTTCAGAATTTCGTACGCTCAATCCAATAGCAGCTGAAATCCAAGAAAAAGCAAACCCGAAAAGGGCGATCATTCCCAATGCAAGTACTAAACGAAAAAAACCACCTTCGGCCCGAAAACCCATAATACCCGCTACTGCAATCATTAAAATCATGACAAAAATATTTCTCACCAAATCGGCTAAGGTCCTGCCCGTGAGTACAGCCGAACGAGCCATGGGCAAACTGCGAAAACGGTCAATCATGCCCTTGCCAAGATCTTCAGCCAGTCCGACTCCTGTCTGCACCGACCCAAAAATAACCACTTGCACTAAAATTCCCGGTACCAGAAAATTAATGTAATTGAGCCCCGGTGTTTGAATTGCTCCGCCAAATACATAGGCAAACAGTAAAAGGAATAAAATGGGCTGAATAGTTGAAAAGATCAGCAACTGAGGCATTCTTACATAGCGCAAAAGACCTCGCCATGTCATGGCAATCGTATCAGAAATAACCCATTTTAATCCCTGAGGAGCAATGTGTCCTTGTGCCATATTATCCTAAAATTATACAAATTATCGGACCTGTCCCTAAATAAGATTTTACTGCAAATTCCATATTTTGGCTGAAAATTTGCAATAATTTTTCGGTCAAGATGTGGGTAAATTTGTAGCAACAAATTTCCCCATCTCCGGGCCTATGGGCAAGCCGAAAAATTCTATCAAATTTTCATCTCAAAATCTGTAATTTTCGTAACAAATCTTATTTAGGGACAGGTCTATTATTTCCGGTCAACTCAAGAAACACTTCATCAAGGGTGGGCTTACGCAATTCAATATCTGAAATTTCAATATTTGCGGCATCTATTTTACGGATTGTCTCGGATAATGTTTTAGTACCCTCCTTTACGGGAATGGTAACGATGCCGAGCGCAAAATCTGCATGAGGCCCAAATACATTCAAGGCCTCTACCAATGCAACGACATGTTGTTTATCTGCAACATGAATTTCCAATACGCCGCCACCGATGGTTGATTTTAATTCTTTGGATGTGCCTTGTGCCACCACTTTCCCCTGGTCAATAATCACAATGCGGTCCGTCAGATAATCTGCTTCTTCAAGATACTGAGTGGTTAAAAGCACCGTAGTTCCCTTGCGGACCAAACCCTCAATAGTCTCCCATAACTCAAGCCGGCTTTTGGGATCAAGGCCGGTGGTGGGTTCGTCTAAAAATAAAATTTCCGGTTCTCCAATAAGGCTCGACGCTACGTCTAATCTTCTGCGCATTCCACCTGAGTATGTTTTAGTTTTGCGATTTACCGCATCCGTCAGTGAAAATTCTTCCAGTAATCGGCGCGCCCGTACTCTTACCTCTGCTCGCGGCAAATGGTAGAGCGTTCCCACCAGTTCCAAATTTTCTTTTCCCGTAAGATTTTCATCAACTGCCGCAAATTGCCCCGCCAGACCGATTCGCGAGCGCACTTTTGATGGCTGCCGCGCTACGTCAATACCCGATATCAAAGCCCTCCCCTTGTCTGGCTTGAGCAGTGTGGTTAAAATATTCACCAGGGTTGTTTTTCCTGCACCGTTGGGGCCCAGCAATCCTAAAATGCTACCCCGGGGCACCTGAAAACTTACACCCTCAAGGGCATGGACATTTCCATAAGATTTATAGATATCTTCTACTGAAATAATAATATTCGATTCCATGGTATATAAAAAAAGCAAACCCCTATAACCGTACCCCTCACGCGCCCATTCACCGTCATTGCGAGGGTTCGCAAACCCGAAGCAATCTTACATAATTACCTTGAAACGAGATTGCTTCGTCTCCCTTCGCCACGGCTCAGGGCTCCTCGCAATGACGAGAGGTATGAAGGGTTACCTATAACCCTTCTTTTCGAAGTTCGTCAAGGATTTGCTTTTGTCTCTTTGATACTTTTTTTGGTGTATTAATCTGTAATTCAACATATAAATTTCCCCTGCCGTATTCGTCAAAATGCGGAATTCCCTTCCCCGAAATTCTTAACATGCGACCCGATTCAGTTCCCGGCGGCACGGTCAATACAATATTTTTTCCTTCCAACGTTGGAATTTCAATTTCATCGCCCAATACGGCTTGGGAATAACCAATATATTCAGAAATATATAAATCGTCTTCTTTACGAGCAAAAATGTCGTGCTTTTTCACAAAAATCCGAACATATAAATCCCCTGCCCTGCCGCCTTTCTTGCCGGCTTCACCCTTGCCCTCCACTTTTATTACCTGGCCCGCATCAATGCCTGCGGGAATATTAATTTGCATATCTTCCCTGCCTTTGGCTCTTCCTTCACCCCTGCACACATTGCAGGGCTTTTCCGGTTTTGTACCATCGCCCTTGCATTCGGGACACACCGCAAACGTCGTATAACTTCCCAAAATAGTCCGCTTTACCTGTTGTACTTGACCCTGTCCACGACATGAAAAACACTCATTAATTTTAGTTCCCGGCTCAGCTCCATTCCCACTGCATCGGTGACATGTTATTAATTTTTCTAAGGCAATAGTTTTTGGAGTTGCTTGCAATGTTTCTTCCAGTTTTATTTCCATATCAACCTGAATGTCTTTGCCTTTTTTAATATCCTTTTTTCGGGTAGCCCTTCCGCCGCCCCCACCGAAACTGAAAAAGTTTTCGAATACATCGCCCAAGTCCTCGAAATCCACATTGGCATTTTGGTTTTGCCACGCCCAGGTAAAGTCACCTGCGCCTCCGCCCTGATTCATATTTTCAAACCCTGACCCGAACTGGTCGTACTGTTGGCGTTTTTGTGCATCCGAAAGGACCTGATACGCTTCATTTATCTCTTTAAACTTCTTTTCATCCCCGCCTTTATCAGGGTGGTATTTGTGGGCCAACTTGTGGAAGGCCTTTTTGATTTCGTCTTGGGATGCGCTTTTAGTTACCCCTAAAACTTCGTAGTAGTCCATGTATTGACAATACTATATTATATATGTTAAAATATATTTACGTGATAGGAATTCGACGTCACCCATGTTTGGAGGAGACAATGAACGACCGATGCAGCGCCTGTGGTGTCGCAATCACCGACAATCCTGGCACTCGTGGGGTGGCTTGCACAAAATGCACCATCATTCTCTGCGAAAAGTGCGCTAAAGCACATCTCGACGCCAACTCCAATCACACATACCAGGATTTGCCTTGGTTGGGCGTGGTGAGGATGGATAATAAACCAAACTGGCCAAAATAAAATAACGGCAATGGCGATATCCTCTCAGGAGCGCCGAGAGTCGATTTATTCGACCCGGCGCTATTTTATTACAAAATTTTCAACTTATCAGTTACTCGTTACTGATTATTCTTTTTCCTTAAACTCTCCTTCATCAACTTTTTACCTAGCTGCCAACGGCACTCGAACCGTTTTTTTAGAAATCGCATCAGATACCGTCAAAAACAGGTGATTTTTATCTCCCTTTAGTTGTTTTTTTGCGTTCAAAAGTTCAATGCCATAAATCCCGCCATCTGGAGCAATGTCAATATTCACCTCATCACTAAGGCGAATAGCTGTTACATTCTTTTGCCCTTTGTCTTTCAATGACAAATAAGCAATATTATATTTTGAATCGTAAGTAATTTTCATTGATATAAATTTATATTAAAAATATTTACAAAATAACTTTCTTGTCTATAAAAACGGATTCAACTTGGCGAATATTGTTTTTTGTGTCATCGGAAAACATGACAATAATTAACCGATTGCTGATATGAAAATCAACCTGTTTTACCGACTTATATTCTTTTCTTCCAAGAACCTTATCTTTACTCAATCTAGCAGTAATTTCGTCCACCATTTTTTCATGCAGTGCGTTTGCGCTTTGCCGGTATAGATCCTTAATCATTTCTTCGTTCCATATGCCACTGTCATTATGAAACGCCAAAAACGCCATTTCATACCTTTGTATGAAGACCTCCATATCAAGAATTGCTTTCTGGGTGAACCTAACATCAAACATGCTGGTGCTGCTTATTCTTTGTATCCTTTTTCCAGGCATTTTTCAAATTACCCATCAGCCTATTGGCTGACTTTTCTACATATTTTTTCAATATAGCTTTCGTTTCACTAATTGAATACGTTTTTTGTGATGTATCTTTTTTCATGGTTTTATAGTTTAGTTAATAATTTTCCTTTTTTATATTCTTTCTTACCCTCTGTCAAAGCTCTTTTTATTTCTTCTGCATTTTTATATTCGTTCAGGGATTCTGTCGGAAGATTCTTAATATACTCTTGCATTTCGGTACTCATATCCTTTATCAAGTAATTGATTTTTGCTTTTTTCTTCATACTTTTATCTGACTCCTAAATGCTAATTTTTGGAACAAGAATTTCGTAGTAAGTCCATGGCGCTATTCGGAAAACCCCGCTATTTCCTCCAAATGTCAGTTCCCCGCTATCAACCCCGCTGACATTTGCGGGGGAATAGCGGGGTTTTCCGAACACCCCTTAAGTCCATTGATAATAATTTATAATATGATAATCTAAAATTGTTCTAAGAAACTGTCTAATAAGTCGCTTTTGAGGATAAAATTCTATTTTTCGAGCGAAAATTTGATAGAATTTTGAGGTTTGCACAGGGTGCAAGCCGAAAAATTATAGCGAATTTGCAGCCGAAAAATAGTATTTTAGACCAAATGTGGACTTATTAAACAGTTTCTAAGTTTCCCAAATTCTTTCGCAAAAGGAGAAATACATGTTCTGGTTTAGATTTGCAGTTTTTACAAAAGACGGCGAAAAGAACGCGGCACTCTTCACTACGGAGGCACCATCAGCGGACATGGCCAGCTACATAACGCTTAGCATGATTGCCTCAAAGACCAAAAAACATGGAGAGCTGGACAATATCCTTCCTCTCCGTGGACCCTATGAACATGAGGCAAAAATGCAAGAAGATATTGCCGCGATAGCTCAAATGACCGGGGTAACGATTAAACCTGGCTAAGATTATTGTCCCACACATTCATTGTGTGGGATTTTTTTTATTTGCCAAGGATAGCGCAGAGTTAATACCTTTATTTTTCCTTAAATTCCCCTTCGTCCGCTTTTGGTTCGTCTTTTTTATCTTCGGGTTTCTGATCTCCAGTCGGCGGGGTTTGAGCACCGCTCTTTTGCAACTCCGCCCCGACTTTCTGCATCACTTCCGACAACTCTTTCGTCTTTGCCTTTATATCGTCTATATTATCATTTTTTACGGTTTCTTTCAATGCGGTAATTTTTTCCTCTGCCGCTTTTTTCATGTCAACTGGAACTTTTTCTCCCCCATCTTTCAATGTTTTTTCTGCGGTGTAGACCATGCTGTCAGCCAAATTGCGTGCCTCAATTAATTCCTGCTTTTTCTTGTCTTCCGCGGCGTGAAGCTCGGCATCCTTTTTCATTTTTTCCACTTCTTCTTTGGAAAGGCCACTTGAACCTTCAATTTTAATGGACTGGGTTTTGCCGCTTTGCTTATCTTTTGCCGACACATTTAAAATTCCGTTGGCATCAATGTCAAAACTTACCTCAATTTGCGGAGTACCGCGTGGCGCTGCCGGAATGCCGTCCAACATAAACCTGCCCAACGTTTTGTTATCCTGCGCCATGGGCCGTTCGCCTTGCAACACATGAATTTCCACACTGGGCTGATTATCGGCTGCCGTTGAAAACACTTGGTTTTTGGCCGTTGGTACCGTGGTATTTTTTGAAATTAACACGGTGCTTACCCCACCCATGGTTTCAATTCCCAATGACAAAGGCGTAACGTCCAGCAGCAATACATCTTTTACATTGCCTTGCATAATTCCACCTTGCACGGCCGCTCCAATAGCCACCACTTCATCGGGGTTTACTTCTTTATTGGGTTCTTTGCCAAACAATTTTTTCACTTCTTCAATAATTTTTGGCATTCTGGTTTGTCCGCCCACCATGACAATTTCATTAATTTGATTGGCCTCAAGTCCTGCTTCCTTTAAGGTTTTTTTGACCAATTCAATTGACGTATCAATATAGTCCCCTACCATTTGTTCAAACTGTGCGCGGCTTACTTTATAGAGCAAATGTTTTGGTCCATCGGCTCCCGATGTAATAAATGGTAAATTAATTTCCGTTTCCATACTGCTCGATAATTCTATTTTGGCTTTTTCGGCGGCTTCTTTGATTCTTTGCAGTGCCAAATTATCTTTTGCCAAATCAATGCCTTGCTCTTTTTTAAATTGATCCACAATCCACTCCATTAATTTTTGGTCAAAGTCATCGCCCCCGAGGTGCGTATCTCCGCCAGTGGCTTTTACTTCAATGGTATCGGCACCCACGTCTAAGATAGAAATATCAAACGTGCCTCCGCCAAAGTCATACACGATAATTTTTTCATCTTTCTTTTTATTTAAGCCATACGCCAAAGCCGCGGCGGTTGGTTCGTTAATCACCCGTTTCACATCAAACCCGGCGACTTCTCCGGCAACTTTAGTTGCTTTTCTTTGCGCATCATCAAAGTAAGCGGGTACCGTGATAATGGCCTCGGTAATGGTCTCACCCAATTTGGCTTCAGCGTCCGCTTTTAACTTTTGTAAAATCATGGCGGAAATTTCTGCCGGGTTGAGCCATTTATCGCCTCCGCCAGCGGCGAGATCTCGCCCCAAATGGGCGGACATTTTTACATCAACGCCCCCATCGGCTGACTCACGAACTTCGTAGGGCAAATTCTTTTTATCTTTTTGCACTTCAGCATCAGAGAATTTCCGGCCAATTAAACGCTTGACCGAAAAAATGGTATTATGGGGATTGGTTACCGCTTGGCGCTTGGCCAAAACGCCTACCACCCGCTCGCCGCTTTTGGTAATGGCAACAATAGAAGGCGTGGTTCGCGCCCCTTCTTTATTTTCAATAATCTGCGGCTCGCCATTGATCACCACCGCCATAGCCGAATTAGTTGTCCCCAAATCAATTCCTAATATTTTACTCATTTTGTTTTTGAGCAGCAGCGAACTAACAAAATGAGTAACCCCGTACCAATTTTGCTATCGCTAATGCTTTTATCTTTTTATGTGTTAATTGATATTATAACCCTCGCAATCTGCGTGCCCCGAATAGGGGCTCCCTCTTTGGGCGAAGCGGATTGCCATCCACTGTCGCATAAAATTGGTGCGCGGGTTGATTCCTTTGACATAATCTTTAATTTTTACCTATACTCTAAATTCCAAAGCTTCGGTATTTAGAGTATATTAATATTTTTATTTTATTTAATCGCGAAGCGAATTCCCCGCGGCTCTGCCGCGCGGGTTACCTTGCAGGGAAGGTATCGGAAACCGCAGGTTTCTGATTATAATACTTCCTTGAAAGCCTATCCATCCGGGAATACCTAAAGATATACTACTCTCTATTTCCTTAATTTCCTTGTGAAACAAATAATCACCCATTACGGATATTTCTGAATTTGATGTAGTTATTGATTGTTGAATATTATTACTATTTCCTGCCGTAGAAGGTGGATTTTGGGTGGGATTTTGCGCTATGATTTGTGTTTGGGCAGGAATAAATAAATTTTGAATTTCGTATTCCGTAATGTTATATTTTTTATATTTACAAATGTCGTAAATTAACTCTACTATTCGCTGATTAATTACAGTTACATTTTCTTTATTTATATACGCTCTGTGTAAATTTTTAACTAATTCTTTAATATTTTTATTATTTGAAAAAACAAAATCAATTGAATTAAGTGCACTTAAAAATTCTACCGATCCAAATATATAACGATTTGCAATTAATTTTTCCAATAATTTATCTTCTCTTTCTTTTTGATAGTTTTTCCTACGAATTTCTTCTCCGATCCATACAGCTAATAGCGTAGCTATAATTGGCGATATTAGTACTGCAATTATTGATATAACCGTACTTGAATCCATATTTTTTATCTCCACCCTTGGCCTACGACTTTCCACATTACTTGGTCTTGCGGAACTTGAATTGGACCTTGCGGGGTTTGCTGGGTTATGTTTACCTGACCTTTTTTAAATTCCAGCGAAAGTTCAAAGTAATTCTCCAGTTTTTCACTTTCAATGCAGGCGATCTTATAATCCTTTTTAATTTGGAAATTATTACCTAATTCCATTTCCGGATTCCAAATATTTACCCCCAGCCCCATTTCTTTTTTGTATTCTTCGTGCAAATCGCTGATGGCTTGAGTTAATTCTTTGTCGGCCTCAACCACGGTTTTAACCCCCAGGTCCTCTTTTGCCTCTTTCCTGCCAATGAAATATTGGTGGGAATATAATTTTTCGGTAAAATAATCTACGATTTTTTTAATCTCTTCTTCTTTTAACTTTTCTTTATGGCTTTTCAATAATCTTTCCGCCAATTGCCTGATTAAGTTGTGGGTTCTATTTACATTACCTAGCGCCAAAGGGTGGATTTGCGGATTTGATTCTACGAATTTATTAAATATTTTGGTTAAGTCCTCGTCGCTTTTAATGCCGAATTTATTTTTTGCCAAGTCAAAATAGGCCATAACATCTTCAACAGATATTGGAATTTTGTTCTGCAAATTTTGCGGATCTTGCGGGTTAAACACATTAGCAGTTGATGGGTCAATAGGTGAAAGTTCAGATAAGTCGGTCATTACTATTTCATCGGCGCCAAGCGAAATCATGGTTGCCGCGCTATTGGCTTTATACGGTATTAAAACAGAAAACTTATTACAGTACTCCCTAATCATTGATACCAGGCGCCAAGGAACTAAAGTATCTCCGCCTGTACTGTATAAAAACAAGTCGATGTTTTCTACTTTTCCAATTTGGCGTAACTGGTTTGAGATAATTGGAATAATATCGCCGGCAATTCTAGCATTCACCGGTCCGGGCCTGTCGCTGGTTAAGTACGTAATGACCTTGGAGTTTCTTAACTTTTCTATTTTTTGAATGATTTGCTTTTTATCCATATTTTAAGGTATACCCCCTGTGAACGCTATCGCTTGCACAAAGGTAATATATATTTAATTAGATGAATCAATTCCTAGTATTTTGGTCATATTTTTGAACTTTGTTTCTTTTTAAGATTATATTCTTGAATAAGTTCTTTTAACGCGCTTTCGCACCCCTCTCTCACCCCCTGTAAAATCATCTTTGGCAACAATAGTGCTTCTTTTAATCCATCAATAGTTTTGCCGGTTAAACTAAAAGGAATAGAAGGCGAAGGCGTACTTTTTACCCATTGAGACGCTCTTTCGAGAAGATCTTTCGATTTTATTCTCTCCATAATCAGAGGCCTGTTTTTTTCAAATTCAAAATAAATACTATGTGTAAAATAATCTATTGATCCTGTAATGCTTGCCACAAGAAGTCCTTCGTCAGCTGCATACTCAATTCCTTTTTTACTAAGATCGCCAACGCTTTTTCTGTAATCTTCTAGGGCTTGGCTCGTCAGCGCTTCTTTTTTGGTACCCAGATAGTCCCGCACGGTTTCGTAACTGGGAATTTGCGCATCGATTTCAAAAAAAATCGCTCCTAAAAAATAATCTTTCAACTCACCAGACATAGGAACAAGGCGATGTTGGTACGCGCCAGAAGGACCGGCCTCCTCTTGAGTTGCCTGCCTCATGTTTGCAATATCGTATGCCATTAGCACAAAAGAAGTATTCTCGGCTGCATGCGCATAATCCTCCGCGCGATAACTTGCAATAAATGTACCTTTGCCTGGATCTGCTGGATCTTTACCAGCAGTTTCCATAATATTTTTTTCAATGAATTGATTGGCATCTTTTTGTGTTCTAGGAACTGCTTTAAACCTCCAATTAGGAGTATGATGTTGATAAGGATCTTTCGCCAACCTTGGATTTGCTTTCAAAATTTTGTCTCTTATGGGCCCGAGTTTTTCCTTGTCTTCATCAGAGAGGCCTTCAAAATAATCCATTGCGGCCATCAAAACAAAAATGACTCCATTTACATCGCCCACAAATGAACGGTACTGCTTCTCTCGAATTTCATTAGCAATCTTAAACAGGGTCTCCGACTCTTCGGGAGTCAGCCACGTATAATTAAAACCCCTTTCTTCTTCTATTTTCTCATGCTCAATGTTAAGATTTTCTGGCTTAGACATGTTTTTTTATTTTAATAACTCCTTTACCAAGTTAATTGGCTTGGCTCCCGCGATATGCATGGGTTCGCGGATGTCTAATTCTTTCATCACTTGCGACTGCGTTCTAAATGAAATACTCATTATGCCAATCACCTCATTGGTTTCGGTATCGATAATAGGACATCCGGAATTTCCAGGATTTGAAATAGCATCAACAATAAACCAATTTCTCTTGCGTTCCGGATCAATGCCATCTCGTTTTATATTACTTATAATTCCCTTATTAACTATCAAGGTTATCCCAAAACCATCGTTTATTAATTGAGCCGCGTAGGGAAATCCAATAAAATATATATCTTGTCCAATTTCCATTGCTTCCGAATCGCCCAAGGTCAAGTGTAATGTATTCAAGTTTTCCGGTTTTTCTTCTGAAAATTCAAATACCGCCAAATCATTTTTAACATCTTTTTTATATTCTTTAATTTGCATCCATTTATACTTTTCCAAATCCCTGCCAACTTGTTCAATCATTACATTGGCTTTTAAATTTTTAACCTGTTCTTCGGAAAGGTTATTTAATAGATGCGCACAGGTGATAATTTTTCCATCTGAAATAAACCCGCTTCCTAAAATAGTAATTTGGTCCGGATTTGGGTTAAACCCGATTGCTACAACCGATTGTCTAACGTCCTTTATATTTTTTTGTAAGTTTTGAGACATATTTTTATGTTATTTATTTTTTTTAATCTCCCAAATAGCATAACCATCTTTTGATCTTACAACCACATCTGGTTTATATACATCATCATAATAAATGGAATTATCTATATTTTTAGTGGTACTTTCGTCTACTTCTATAAAATCAATATTCTCTCTACTTAAGTCTAATTCTTTTAGACGAATATAATCTTTGCCTGCCAATACAATATTTTCCGGTTTATACCACACCAAAGCCCAAACTCCCAATACCACCAAGATAAACAGCATGGCTCCAATGATCATACCGATAAAATAAAACCATTGATTCTGAACTTTTGTGAAACCCAGCGTGATGCCTAGAAATCCTTCTACAATAAGCAATGATAAAGCGAAAAATCCAAGAGGAGTCGTGATGGCTTTGATAATATTGCTTCGTTCTTCTTCCATGGCATCCACTATTATTCGCTTATTCGTGTGAATAAGCGAATAGCATTATTTACTCATTTTAATCCTTCGACTATGCTCAGTTCTTCAAAAAAGCTCAGAACTTCGCTACGCTCAGGATCTCTGATTACTTTGTAATCTTGACCCGAGCCGGGCGCAGAACTTTACCATCCATCATATACCCTTTTTGGACTTCTTCAATAACCATATTGGGCTGTTTTTCTTTGTCTTCAATTTCTTCCACGGATTCCATGGTATTTGGATCAAAGGGTTTATCTATCGCATCTATTTTTTCAATCCCCTCTTTTTGTAAAAATGCATCAATTTGTTTTTTGGTCTGCAGGAAGCCCTCCACCCAATTATGATTTTTTAATTCTTCGGGAACATGCTTTTCCGCCCAATAAATACTATCTAATATGGGAAGCACCTTTAAAATGGTTTCTTCTTTGGTGTATTTTGCCAGTAATCCAATTCGCTGAATTTCTTCATTTTTGTAATTAATAAAATCGGCTCGTTCACGCTTCCAGTTATTCAAATATTCATCGCACTTTTGTTGACACTCGACCAACGGACCGTTCTCGTTTTTAATATTCTTTTCCTCCTCTTTTTTTATACTTTCGTCCATATGTTTAGGTTTTATTTATTTTTGTAAAAGTAACCCCTCACACCCACCACATCCTTCCATCGTCATTGCGAGGGCCCGCAGGCCCGAAGCAATCTCCATACAAAATACGAGATTGCCGCGTCACCCTTCGCTGCGGCTCAGGGCTCCTCGCAATGATGGTGGGTGGAGAGTATGAGGTGCGGGGGGTACCTTAAAATGGGCTTGACAAGATTTTTTCTATATGCTAGGATTGCCGTACGTTTGAATTTTTGCCATTAGCACCTTTTATTTCACGGAGCACGCAATTGAACCCTATTTTTAGCATAATAAACTTAAATAAGATGCAGTT
Organism: Candidatus Staskawiczbacteria bacterium RIFCSPHIGHO2_02_FULL_42_22; assembly: GCA_001820175.1. Taxonomy (GTDB): domain Bacteria; phylum Patescibacteriota; class Minisyncoccia; order Minisyncoccales; family Staskawiczbacteraceae; genus VGLO01. The sequence goes on from MHOT01000013.1 coordinate 28,740, forward strand.
GTGTGTTTCGTGGCAGTTTCTTTGTTAGTTGGAGGAAGAGCTATGAAGAAGTTCCTGGTCTTTCGTTTGAACTATTTTTTCCGCGTCTGACCCCGACCACCGGCCTGCGCCAGTCGCCCAACTGTCGCCCGAGGTGATTGATCGACCTCATTGGCAGTCCTGGGATGGATCCTGGGTAGAACTTGCAGAAAGGGGTAAAAAGGAATGCTTTGCCATTGTTAAGCGCCAATTGATTAACCGGCGCCACGACACAAATTGGTGTAATCCGGGGAATGTGACCTCGCCAGAGACGGTCTAAGCTCGCCAACATCGTCTGCGCCGGCAGACACGAATTTGCCGAGCAAAAGACACTCAATCACATGAAAGGATAGGCCCGAGAGTCGCCACCCCGGCGCCTCAACAAACCCCTATCCTATAAGGACTGGGCAGGAAATGAGGACTACGGAACTCCTTAAAACCCGACCCGGTCCCATGGGGCATAATCGCAAGCAATTGCGATTATGCCCCTCTTTTTTTACTTTTTTTCAGGGTACTAATGTGAATCTCGTTTGGCAATCGGAGTTAGTTGCGGCTGAATTTTGCCGCCAGGTTTGGAAAAATGTTTAGGCGTAGCTTGCCTACGCCGAGCACATTTTTACAAAGCTGGCGGGAAAATTATCCACAAATAACCCGAGACCCTTTTATATTTTTGCCAAACGAGATTCGCATTACTAGTGGCATATTTCGTAATTCAAAGAATTTTGGTATAAATAAAGTGGTCCATTTACAAATGCTTTCTTTTCAGAAAGGAGAGCCAGTGAAATAAAGCAACTCTGTTCCGAGAGGGGGGTGGATTGTTTTCCGCACCTGGATTTATACAATCCACCCCCTTTTCTTACCCACAATTTATCCGAAAGGAAAATAATATGTTCTGGCTTTCTGGCTGGCTTGCTAAACAGGGTTTTACTCTGGCCGCTTTTTGCTTTATGGCTACATTGCGCTATGCGTATTCTTTTTGGTCACGGTGTCCAAAGGGAGGCGACCATGTTGCCATCAACCCCATATATAAAGATGAAAACGGAAAATGGGTGTTGGAATGCGCCCGATGCGGTCAACGAATATAATTGGACACGTGCTTTTTAAAGCATTTGTCCATTTTTTTTAAAATTTTTCTAATTCTTCAATGAGCTGGCTAATAATACTGATATTTTTATGATAGGTTGCCTTGCCTGGCCCGATAATTTTTAACATTTCAAAAACAGTATCTTTGTCTTGTATCCTGGTATAGCTTAACGTCGTTGATAGTTCTGTTAATGATTTAGTTAATTCTTCAACCAATTTTAATTCTTTTTCTATGTTTTTCCGTGCCAAATCAATTTCTTTTTTTAAATCGGGAACTTCTTCGTGTTGGAAAATAACATCAACAAAATATTTGTAGGCCTTTTTAGTTGGCACCCTGCCCGCGGAAATATGAGGTTGAGTAATATACCCCTGCTCGGTTAATTCTTGCAATTCGTTTCTAATGGTAGCCGGGGAAATATCCAATTGATATCTTTTTTTTAAAAAACTGGAACCGATCGGCTCGGCAATATCAAGGTATTCTTTCACCAAGGAGTTTAAAATTTTTTCCTGTCTGTCACTTAACATGTCTTTATCTTAGTAAATTAGCAATCAAATGTCAAGAGTGCTAATGGCTCATCCATAAAAAAGACCCGGGGAGATTCCAGGCCCTAAAAAAAGGTGGAGCTGGTCGGTTGGGATGTGATCCCGTTGGGCAAATCGTTGTTACCCCCCCCTGGCAATCGCGAGCCAGCAACATTTACCCAGGGGCCCCGACACAACTCCACATGGCTGTATATTACTCTTTTTTACTTTTTAAGTCCAGGCACACCGAATTTATACAATATCGTTTACCGGTGGCAGTAGGCCCGTCATTAAATACATGACCCAGGTGCGATTTACATTTCGCACAAATAATTTCTATTCTTCCATCAACTTCTTGGTGGTATTCAACTGAGGCGTCAATCGGTTTATCAAAGCTTGGCCAACCAGTTCCCGAATCAAACTGCGCATCAAAAGAAAACAAAGGGTTATCACACACCATGCACCCATAATTCCCATCGGCCGTTTTGCCTGCCCGCCGAAGCTTTAGCGAAGGAGGGTGAATATACTTGCCGGTAAAGGGACGTTCAGTACCCTTTTGCCTTAGCACTTTATATTGTTCAGGAGTAAGTTTTTTCTTTAATTGCTCTTCATCCATATACTTGAGAATTTAGAAAATAGAAAGTAGAAAGTAGAATACGGCCGACGATCGAACTTCTATTTTCTATTTTCTAGATTCTATTTTCCTTCAGAAGTTCCGTAAACTTCTGCTGTACCCCCTTTAATTTAGGATTTATCACCACTTGGCAGTACGCTTGCCCTTTATTATTTTCATAGTAATTTTTATGGTAATTTTCGGCGGGATAAAATACATCCAACGGTTTTACTTCGGTGGTGATGGGGGCGCCAAGCTGGCTGGAGTTATTTAAATCTTTTATAAATTGCTCAACAATTTTTCTTTGTTCTTTCGGGTCGCACCCACCTTCGCCCTTTTGGGCTTCGGAGCGGCAAAGTAATATAATTGACCGGTACTGTGATCCTATGTCATTTCCTTGCCGATTTTTTGTGGTCGGGTCGTGGCTGGCAAAAAACACCGTCAATAAGGTTTTAAGCGAAACAACTTCCGGATCGTATTCAATTTTAATTACCTCGGCGTGGCCCGTGTCACCGCCGGAAACTTCTTTATATGTTGGACTTTTTCCGTCAGCTGGTGCCCGTCCACCTGCGTACCCGGGCCCAACCGAAATCACCCCTTTAAGCATTTTAAATACGGCCTCAGTACACCAAAAACACCCACCACCAAAAATTATTACTTCAGATTTCATAAAAAAATAATTATTTTTCGCTTGCCTGCGCAGGCCAAGAAACTACACGGCGGGGCCGCACACGGCGAACGCGAGTGTCGGAAGGACTCCAGTAGACATACACCCCGAGAGGACCAGAGTCCCAGTCCGCGCGCAAAGCGAAGCCGTCGGAATCGCGAGAACCCGCTATTAGCGTATAATCTTCCGTGTCGAGGTGTTGCCGTGCTTCTGGTTTGTCTTTGTTTTGGTCATCAAACTTTAAATAGTTAAGCAAGTATTCGGGGAGAGTCATAGTTTCGAGACCTTGTTCTTCGACATCGTTGACGGAAAGACCTAAACCATCAGGGATGGGGTCGGCTTCCTGGCCAGGCCTGATCCAGATGGCGTAGCTAATATGTTTGGGGTCGTTTGCATTGCAAGCGTCGCGTTCGTGGGTGGGGACGAGCTGGTCAAGGTTGATATCTGGTTGGTAATGGTAGCAGGAAAACTGATGTTCCTCTCCCTGCTTTTTTAAGGCCTGCCAGATGTGCTCTAGAGTTAAGCCCTTGGCCACGACAATAGGTCGAGTGAATTCCTTTTCTTCTTCTTTGGTCCGCTCGGGGAGCTCCACGGTGGACCAGTCCGGTTCCATGGCAAAGTGTTTTTCGTAAAACTGGGCCCATTCTTCAATACAGGGCTCTATTTCGCCTTGGATGAGGGAATTGAGCACCCAGCACTCTTTGGTGTGCTGGGAACATTGGCGCAGGTGGCTCAAGAGGCGCGGTTCATCACAACCGGCGTCTTCGAGGGCATCGGCAAGGATGGGAAAATGCTTAAAGGTATTGTCCTTCTGTATTTGAATGGCCATCTTTTTTACCGTTCCGTCTTGCCAAGTGAGCCATTCAGGAGCTATCTCGAAGGGTTTGTGGCGGAAGGGCTCTTGCTCGGGGGAAAGATCGTTTTCACTAATATGAGAAATTTCTGACATGGAATATTAAAAATTAAATCCTAAATATAATAATACACAGCCCAAAATAATTCCCGCCACCGCTACTACCGGAAACCAATTTATATGTCGATCTTTCAATGTTACCATTATGTCTACCGCTAGTTCCGGCATGAATAAATAAAATACCCCCTTGATAATGAGCAACCAACCCAATATTGTAATTACTACCCGCCAACTTAAATCCCAGCTACTATAGGCCAATAAACTCGCAAAACCCAAGACAACCCTTGACATTCCCAGCACCAATAATGCAGATGGGTTTTCCAGTAATACAAAAATATTTTTTACATGCTGGGGTTTTACCAGAAATGAAAAACAAATAATAATGAGAGAAAACCCCCAAAGTTGGGCTAAAAAATTTACAATGGCCATAATTTTAAATTCTAAATTCTAATCTCTAAATTCTAACCGTTTTAGGATTTAGAGTTTAGGATTTAGGGTTTAGTTAATATTACCATTTTCTTGTAAAAAAAGAAGGAACAAGCAAATATTGCTTATCCCTCATCAAATTGGCATATCTGGTATCTTCTCCTCAACTAAAAATTTCCTGGCTTCTTCTTTATTGTCATCTCCCTCAAATGGAGATAATTTGGTTTCAAATATATACCGAAGTAAATAATTTTCATCCGAATCGCTTCTCTTCACCTTTCGATCTTCTTCCTGGTAATATTTTTTAAAGTCCTCAAAGTGCTTGGTAGTTTTTGCGCGATCAATCGGTAACCGGATGTTTAACAACCGACAGAGAAGCCGCTTGAAAAGATTCATAGAACCTCCTTGATTATAAAGAACGGATCTTTGGTCAGTAGACCTGTCCCTAAATAACTTTTCTGCTGCAAATTCCACATTTCGGCCAGAAATTCGCTATAATTTTTCGGCGGGCCTATGGGCAAGCCGAAAAATTCTATCAAATTTCTGACTCGAAATCTGAAATTTTCGCTAGTAAAGTTATTTAGGGACAGGTCTAGTTTAAAGAAATGTTTTTAGGATTTAGAGTTTAGAGTTTAGGATTACTGTCTCTTTGCCTGCTTCTCGGCCATTTCGGTAAGGTACATTTTGCGAATCCGCACGTTTTTTGGAGTCACTTCAACCAATTCATCGTCGCCAATGTATTCAAGTGCATCTTCTAGTGGCATCGCTTTTGGAGTATTAAAATGTTCATCACTACCCTCACCCTTCGACCTCATGTTAGACAATTGTTTGGTTTTGCACACATTTACCCGAATGTCTTCGCTCCGCGAATTTTGCCCCACCACTTGCCCTTCATAAATTTCAACACCGTGGTCCAAAAACATTACTCCGCGATCCTGCACATTAATTAATCCATAGTAATTGGTAGTTCCCGATTCGCTGGCCACCAAAGAGCCATTGCTTCGCTCTTTCCAATTTCCGGGGTCGGGCAGGTATTGAAAAAAACTGGTATTCATAATACCAAGCCCTTTGGTGTCGGTTAAAAATTCGCTACGGTAGCCAAACAATCCCTTGGTAGGAATAATGAATTCCAAGAAGGCAATGCCATTATGGCTTCGCATTTCTTTTACTTCTCCTTTACGGCTGCCCAATTTTTGCATTACCGCTCCCTGGTATTGTTCCGGCGTTTCAATAAACACTTTTTCATAAGGTGTTAATTTTTTTCCATCGACTTCCTTTAAAATAACCTGGGGACGCCCCGCCGCGAATTCATACCCCTCCCGGCGCATGCGTTCAATTAAAATAGCTAAATGTAATTCACCCCGACCCGAAACTGTCCAATTAGCTCCCGATTCTTCAACACGCAAGGCCACATCGGTTTCTAATTCTTTAAATAACCGTTCGCGAATCTGGCGCGATGTACAAAACTGCCCCTCTTTACCGGCAAAGGGACTGTCGTTTACCATAAACGTCATTTTGATCGTCGGTTCTTCAATATCAATTAACGGAAGCGCTGACGGATTTTCGGCATCGGCAATGGTTTCCCCAATAGTGGCATCGGGAATTCCAGCAATGGCAGCAATATCCCCCGCCTGCACCTCTTGTGCTTCTATTTTTCCAAGTCCGGCAAAGGTCATCAGCGAAATCAAGCGATATTTTTTTGCTTCTCCGCTTCGGTTAATATGGGTGATTTCTTGTCCGGCCTTAATAACTCCATTGTGAATTCTTCCGATCACCAGCCGCCCCTTGAAATTATCAGGAGTAATTGAGGTTATCAGCATTTGTAAGGGCTTGGTAACATCAACAATAGGTGCCGGAATGTGTCGCACAATAGAATCAAATATGGGGGTAATATCGTTCATTTTAGCTAAGTCAGGTTCCGGACCCGCTAAGCCATCTCGCCCCGAAGCGTAAATAACCGGAAAATCTAATGAATGGTCTCCGGCCCCCAATTCCAAAAATAATTCTAGGGTGGCTTCTAAGGCAAACTGGGGCCGCGCGCCTCCCTTGTCAATTTTATTAATTACCACAATAATTTTGTGTCCCATTTCCAGGGCCTTTTTTAATACAAAACGAGTTTGAGGCATGGGGCCTTCTTTGGCATCGATTAACAGTAAACAGCCATCGGCCATGTTTAAAACACGTTCCACTTCACCGCCAAAATCCGCGTGACCCGGAGTGTCAATGATATTTATCTTGGTATCGCCATACATCACCGACGCATTTTTGGAAAAAATAGTAATTCCACGCTCCCGTTCCAATTCATTGCTATCCATAATCATTTCCTGGTCAGCTACCTCTTTTTTCATTTGGGTTTTTGACTGCCGCAAAAGCGCATCCACTAAGGTGGTTTTCCCATGGTCAACGTGAGCGATAATGGCAATATTGCGAATGTGTTGCATAATAAAGGTGATTATACGTTAAAAATTAAGGGATGTAAAGTAGTAATTTGGTAATCCCTCACGCCCTCTCGTACCTCTCGTAATTGCGAGGAGCCCTGAGCCAGAGACGGGGCGAATTTGTTGCGACAAATTACGCCTCGCGTCTGGACAGCGAAGGGCGACGCGGCAATCTCGGTTTGCCGTATGGACATCACATCCAGAAACCGCACTTAAGCCGCTGAAGGTTTGGCAATATTGGGCGGCTTGGAACAAAAAATATGTTTGGCGTAGCCGTAGCTATGGCAAACATATTTTTTGTGAAAACTGCTCAAGATTGGCAAACCGGCAAGGGTTGGAGTGCGGTTTCTGGATGTGATGTCCATAGGTAGCCCAAAAACATACAGAGATTGCTTCGTCGTCTGCGGATTCCTCGCAATGACGGTGGGGTGCGAGGGGTTACATAATTTGCAAGAAAAATAAAAGCCCCGAGCAATGTTTGCTCGAGGCACTTTTTTTCACGCTTTTCCCAATAACAAGTCCAGAACCCAGCAACCGCGAAAATGAGGCCCGGGTCCGCGGAGATGTTCTAAGATACCGGTATCAGTGCAACCAGATTCTTCTAGAGCATCGGCCAGGATGGGTATCCCACTTAAACTAGGGGTATTATAAATACTATTCGCCAGTCGCACAACCGCGGCATCGTTCCAACCAAGCCAAGCGGAATCAATGGCAATAGGGCGAAACGGGTTACCGAAAATTTCGCGAACGAGGTTAGTGTGCCAAAGCCGTTCTGCTTTGCGGATCAAGCGGTAATCGATGGTTGTATTCACACTCATGATAACGGCTTGCCGCGCACAGCAAAGTACCCGCCAACGATACTCATGCCTATAAAGGCCGAATGATCTGACTTAACTGCCACAAGCCAACCAGGATTTCACCTGTTACGGTCGCGTGCCCCATTTCTTGCCCTAGCTCTACCTCGTCCATGAACCTTCCATACCCTTCTCCTCTCTGAAGAAGATATTGGAATTCGTTGATGTATCGAAGATTCAAAGAAGCGTCATCTTCCTGTTCTGCCAGAGAAAATGCAAAAGAAGCGGCTTCTTGAACTCGCTCCCTGTCAACACGATCTTCCACTAAATGTATTGTTCGTGAAATTGCATGAGCAGCGAGAAGAATTGACGTGCGCCGAGTTTCTTTCATATTGGACATCAGAGCAGGCCCTGCCTTACTATGAAAAAAATCCTCACTTGCCAACCACTCTTGTTCGGTCATGTTTTGACTCCTAGTTTTAAAAAATGAACTACTTAAAACTTAACGCATTTAAATAAATTTGTCACTAATGGCACTTCCGTAAATAACTTCCCCATCTTGGCCTCGTTCATAAATAATATCCAGTTTTTCATCCAACCTGCCAGCCATCTTGGTTCCAAAAAATGTTCGGCGTAGCTATACTACTCCTCTCATTTTTTTGAGCCAATCTGGCAGGCATCTTGGCGAAAATCCTGGATGTTATTTATGAACGAGGCCTTTACGCCCACTGCATCCCTGACTATCAGCACTACTCAATCGCAAAGTCCTTCGCCCTACCCAAGGTAGGGCTCAAGATTTTGCTCAATTACAGTACTGATATTCAGGGCGCATTGAACCTAATTTTGGGGAAGGTATTTACGGAAGCGCCCTGAGAAAATAAGTGAGCTTAGTGAATAATGGTTTTCCTCTCGTCATTGCGAGGCCGTGCGTCTTGGCGCAAAGCCAAGCAATCTTCAATCATAACTAGATTGCTTCGTCGGCCCGTTAAGCTTTGAATTACGAAACCCCCATGTAAAAAGATTTTTCGCATCTTTTTTCCAAATTTTGAACACAAATTCGCTATAATTTCCATGCGTAGCCCTTGGCTACGCCTGTAAATTCTATCAAATTTCTGTCCTAAAATTTGAAAAAAATCTTGCGAAGGGGTTTCGTAATTCAAAGCTTAACGGGCCTTCTCACAATGGCATTGCAGAGGATGGCAAACAGCACCAATAAAAAACCCTGCAGTGCGACGCACTGAAGGGTTGGGACGCGGGATTCGAACTACCATCAATTGAGCGGTGGCAATTTGGCTGAAATTCAAGGCGCGAGGAGCGAGCCTAATGCTGTAGGTATTGTGAGCGACGAGCAACGCAGAAGTTCAGTCAAATTGCCCCGCCCGCAGGGAAGCCAAAAAATGGATGATTTCTTCCTTTCTGCTCCTCAAGGTAGCTATGGCTACGATTTCGTCGCAGAAAGAAACAAATCATCTCATTTTTTGGCTTCTCAACTTGATGATAGTTCGAATCCCGCGTCCCTAATTGGCTTCATGGAAAATTTCATCTCTTGACGCCGATAAACGACATAAACACTGTGCGCCGGTATCGTTTGAGGCGCAAGATTTTTTCGGAAGTGTTTCGCAAGAGAAGTATTAATGGATGACCCCGACCATCAAATGAAATAGAACCCAGTGCCGCTACCGATACTCTTCCCTTTGTTTTGACATCAAGGTTGCTAAAAGCGATAAGCTCTCGCATATTTGCAGAAAACCATCCGTCCACTCCCATGGTAAAAATAATTTCACCCAAACTCATCTTTCGAGGAAAATAGAAGAGCTTGGAAATTCTTTCTTCTTTACCATATCCATGAGGTTCTCTTGAAAAGTTTACCTCTGTGATTTCAGGACTAATTAAATTGAATTTGCCTTCTGCAATAAGCGCGCCAAGAAAAGCATCATGATCGACCTCTATCACGTACTCATCTTTGCTTAGCGTATTACCTAAGATGGCTTCTAGGATGGGGCATTGGCAAATATGAGTAATAGTGGTATCGCGACAATGATTCAACAGGAGTTGGTCGATGCAACCCGCCTCTTCTAAAGCATCGGCAAGAAAGGGGAATTCGTTGCATTTTTTTTCACCACCAATATTTCTGCAAATGCTTCGGGCAAGACGAATAATGGCCTTATCGTTCCGGTTTAACATTTCCGGTAAAAACGAAGGATATTCTTTTATCATTTCGACCCCCGTTGTTGTTTGGATTGTAAAGGTGCCTATCGTGATTTGTAACCCCTCACACTTCCCGTCATTGCGAGGCGCCGAGTCGGGAATTTCCGCTGCGGCGGATAATTCTCGCGACTTAACGCAGGCGACGAAGCAATCTCATCGTCACTCTTGCTGGATTGCCGCGTCGTCCCGACTGCGGTCGCTGCTCCTCGCAATGACGAAACGTGAGCATGGGAAGTGTGAGGGGTTACGGTGATTTTACTATGTTTTAAAATAGTGAGATTGTAAATTGTAAAAAGTAGAACAAAAATCGAACGTTTGCAATTTGTTCTACTTTTTTATACCGCACTCCCTACTCCTTTCATGTCACGTGTTACTCGAAACGAGCCACACTTCTACCCATCTCCACTTTCGGTACTGGTCTTTGTGAAATCGGTAATTTTTATAGCCATAGTTTTTTATAATGACTTCAATTTCTTTTTTTTGTGGCGGGTCAAATTCCATATAGATTTTGCCGTTTTTGTTGAGGAAATTTTTGGCCTCTGCCAAAAATTTCCTAATATATAACAATCCATCACTACCACCAAACAATGCTTCGTGGGGTTCGTGTGTTAATACCGACGGTTGTATTTTATTTTTTCGATTTTTTGGAATGTATGGCGGGTTGGCGAAAATATAATCAAATCTCCCTTTTACGTTTAAAAAAATATCACTTTGAATTACTTTATATTGGGTTTTAGGAATATTATTTAATTTGCAGTTTGTTTTTATCTGCTTGATAAGTTTTTCGGCTTTTTCGGCGAAAGTTACATGCAGTCCTTTAATTTGTCGCATAATAGAAATTCCGATGCACCCGGAGCCCGCAAAGATATCCAATACTCTTATACTCCGATTTCCAAAGCTTCGGGAATCAGAGTATATTTTCTCTATGGCCCCTTGGGTCCAAAATTCGGTTTCTGGCCGCGGAATTAAGGGTTTTTTAGATACGTCAATTTTGCAGCCCAAAAAATCGGTAAAGCCAATTACATAACCTAGCGGTTCGCCTTTTTTAAGGCGCTCAATATCTTTATAAAATGCGGTATTTGGCTTTCCGTGGTATTTTTCTTTAAGAAGCCAGTTAATTTCTTTTTCCATAAATTATTTCTACACCAAATAAAAAAAAGACCCAAATGGTTTGGGCCTTATACTCTATTGCAAAAATTATTCTTCGGGAAAAAACATCATTTCAAACAGGGTCATTTTAGTGATGATACTTGCATCAAGTTGGTCGGTAAAATATACTGCTGCTCGACTTTGATCAACTTCCAAGGTAGTATCCCCTGGTACCTTAGGTAGTGGATGCATGATTATCGCATCTTGTTTCATAAGGTCAAGGACCGTCCGATCAATGATGAAATATCCTAATGAACGATCGTTTTTATCAAGCTCAGAACCCCGCTCTCTTTGGGTTCTTGTTTGATAAATGACATCTACATGTGGTGCAACTTCCCGCAAATCCGTACTTTCAGCAAATTGGACATCTCTTGCCCTTAATTCTTCCTTTATATCCTTGGGCATCGCAAGTTCTGGCGGCGAGACAAAGAACATTTTAATGTCGTCGAATTTACTCAACAAAAGCGGAAGCGTATGGACGGTTCTTCCATTGAGCAGATCACCTGCCAAAGCAAACGAAAGACCGCTAATCTTTCCAAATATCCTTTGGATAGTGCAAACATCAAGCAATCCTTGGGTGGGATGTTCGCCCTTACCATCTCCCGCATTAATAATTGGCACGCAGGAAAATTGCGTAGCCAATCTTGCGGTCCCTTCTTTTTTATGCCGTATCGCAATGACTCCTTGCGGCGCACCATTTACTGAACCATAATGCAGTCCCCGGGACAAAACTTGAATCATTTCTGTGAATGGCTCTCCTTTGATCATCGAAGAAAGATTCTCTGGATCGCGGATGTCAATCACATTTGCGCCCAAATTTTGGGCGGCAATAGTTAAAAAAGTGCTTGTTCGAGTGCTCGGTTCTGAAAAGATAAGGATCAGTTTCTTATTGCGGAGGATATTGTCGCACATTCCCTTCCGAAAACGCTGTTCCATATCTTCTACTTTACCAAAGAATCGCTGAAGCCATCTTTTCGAGAATGCTCCTGCTCCCAAAACATGAGGATATCCATCCCATTTGTCAGTCGCAATTTTCATATTCATCTCTTTTCCTCTTTATCAAAGGACCGAAACACTTGAAACGCCAGGAAAGTTTTTTAACTAAAAAAACTTTCCTGGAGTTTCAAAATATTAGACCTATTGCGTATTAAGGATTGTTACGAAAATTGAAGATTTTAAGCTACAAATTTGATAGAATTTTGAGGTTTACCCATAGGGTAAGCCGAAAAATTATAATTTGCTAAGCGAGAGGGGAAAGGAATAATCGCAATTATTTCTTTCCGAACGAGCGACAAATTATACTAGGTATAGCAAATTTGTGGCCGAAATATGCAATTTGCAGTAAATCCTTAATACGCAACAGGTCTATTATACAAACAAAAACCCGCAACACGCGGATTTTTTAATTCCTAATTTTTAATTTCTAAAATTTCAACCTCAGTAAATGTTTGCCGATGCCCTATTTTCCGCTTGTATCGCTTTTTTGGTTTGTATTTAAAGATGATCAATTTGGTGCCTTTTCCTTGTTTTAATACTTTAGCAGTTACTTTGGCGCCTTCTATTGAAGGGGCGCCGATTTGCGTTTTACCATCATTGTCGCATAATAAAACCTCGTCGAAGGTAATTTCTTTCCCTTCTTCTGCTTCCAGTTTTTCCACTTTAATTTTATCTCCGGGTGAAACTAGGTATTGCTTTCCACCGGTTTTAATTACGGCCAACATAATAAGTAGTTTATCATATTATATTTTTATAGTCAATGAACCGAAATCCTAAATTCTAAAATCTAAATTCTAAACGTTTTAGAGTTTAGTATTTAGTATTTAGGATTTAGAGTTTAGAATATAGATTACATCCTTTCTCTCCACCACTACCTTCCACCCCGCTTTTTTGGCGTGTTGGTACAACTTACTATTAGGGTTAAAACAAATGGGCTTTTTTACTTTTGATAAAAAGGTGATATCGCCCTCTGAATCCCCCACTCCGACAGAATTAACCAATGTTAACCCTTCTTTTTGAACCGCACGATCCAAGATACTTGCTTTGTTATTGATAAGATCGGCATATAGTGTCTTCCCCGTAAATCTGCCATTTTCTCCCACCTCATATACCCGGCCATATACTTTATTAAACCCGAAATTTTTGCAAAATGCGTCTACCAATTCTTTGGGCGAATGGGAAATGGCCAAAATATAGTACTCTTTCTTTTTTAATTCGCCCACCAATTCACGGGTATAGCGGTATACCCTATTTTTATGAAAATTAACTACTTCTTTGGAAATTCGGGCAAAGTCATCATGGCGTACCCCGACAATATTTTTTTCAAAGGCGGCCACCACATCCCAAATGTATTTTTCATAGGAGTCCTTGCGGTCAATCCAATTTTTAAAAGAGGTGGCATATACAGCAGCTGTTTTTTTGGGGAACAGTTCCTCTTGTATAAGTGCTTCGGTCACTTCGATCAATAAACTTGATCTAAAAATCGTCCCGTCAATATCAAAAATGGCTACTTTTTTCATGATATGTTTTTTTATCATCTTATCATGCGCCAAACAAAAAATCACTACCTGAGGGTAGTGATTTTTTGTCGTACCAGTGCAAAAGCTAACAGGGGTCCGACCCCTGTTTTTCCTATTTTAATGACTGAAGTGTTTTTTAAATGGCGGGCGATGAGAATACGGCCGCTGGTTTTTTTGGTATCGGTTTTGATGCTGATTATTGGGCCCCGTATTTCTTTGATATACCGCCTGTTGTTGAGGCGTGGTAGCCGTAAATTCATTATGGGGCAATTCCGGCAATTGCGAAATGGGAATAGTGGAACGGATAAGCCGTTCAATTTCCCGTACTTTGCTTTTTTGTTCCGGGGTTACCAAAGAAATGGCTTTGCCGGTCATGCCAGCCCGGCCCGTTCGGCCGATTCGGTGCACATAATCTCCCGGACTTTCGGGCAAATCAAAATTAACAACCAGTTCAATGCCTTTGACGTCAATACCACGGGAAGCAATATCGGTAGCCACTAAAATGCGATGCCTTCCCGACTTAAAGCCATCCAATGCCTGCCGGCGCTGGGCCAATGACCTATTTGAATGAATTTCTGCAGCGGTAAATCCTTTATTATATAAATTCTGGCAGATTTTTTTGGCGCCAAATTTAGTGCGGCAAAATACCAGCACACTTCCTTTGTATTCGGCAAGCAGTTTTTCTAATAGCCGCACTTTGTAGTCCTTTTTGACAAAGAATGATTCGTGGTCCACTTTTTCATTGGCAGTTCCCTGCCTTGCAATTTCAACTCTTACCGGCAGCTTCATGTGCTGGGTGGCAATTTTAATAATGCTGTCGGGCATCGTTGCGGAAAACAACATCGTCTGTCGATTTTTTGGCACGGATAGCAAAATTTGTTTTATTTGCGGAGCAAATCCCATATCAAACATGCAGTCGGCTTCGTCGAGCACCAAAATAGAAACCGTGCCAAGATTTAAGGTTTTTTGTTTAATATGGTCGTTAATTCGGCCGGGAGTTCCAATAATAATATGGGGGTTTTGGCGCAATTGGCTTACCTGTTGGTACATGCTGGCGCCGCCAATTAATACGGCGGTTTTTAATCCAAAACCGCGGCCGATTTTTTGCAAAGTTTCATTAATTTGAGCGGCTAGTTCCCGGGTTGGCAAAATAATTAATCCCTTATTTTGTGGCATTTGCATGAGCCGTTGAATTAAAGGAATGCCAAAAGCCAATGATTTGCCGGTACCAGTTTGGGCAATACCCACGATGTCTTTTCCTTCAATGGCCACGGGAATGGCTTTATGCTGAATGGGGGTCGGGATCTTGAAGTTAAGTTGATTTAGTACTGAAAGGATATTTTCTTGGATGCCAAGATCGGCGAATCGGTGTTCGTTTTGAGGTTTAATGTGAGATTGCGTATTGTTATTCATAATTTAATTATATATCAAATTTAATAATTTGTCAAGTTTCATTGTCGTAACCCCTCACACTTCTCCAATCCTACACTAGTCGTCATTGCGAGCCCTCGCAAGGGCGTGGCAATCTCCACCGTAGTTTTCTTACTGTATTGACAAAGATTGCTTCGTCGCTGTGGCTCCTCGCAATGACGGTGGGGTGTGAGGGGTCACCCATTCCGCACTCCCCCCCCCCCCATCGTCATTGCGAGCGGCGGCCTCGCAGGGCCCTGCCGCGTGGCAATCTAGATTGCTTCGCAGGGTGCACAGTACTGTACCCTGCTTCGTCGTTGCGACTCCTCGCAATGACGTAAATTTAGATTTTAGAATTTAGAGTTTAGTGTTTAGGATTTAATCGCCATAGGGCCGCAAGCCAACAACAAATAGAGATGATACAAATCGAGAAGTATTACTTGAGGAGAGAGATTTAGCCCTATCCATTGCTGGACTTGAACTAAATAATACCGCCCGATCCGATTCCATGAGGCGGCTGAATCCAAACTGTCATCGAATTGATGGCAGTTCGGATTCAGCCGCCTGGATGTTGTGACTTGCGACCTTATAGCGACTAAATTCTAAACTCTAAATACTAAACTCTAAATACTAAACTCTAAATACTAAGCGTATTGTACCATTATCGTGATTTTAAAAAAATGAGGGAGACGAGACAAGTTCATACTCGTCCCCCTTTGTGGTTTCCGGAACAATCTTACGTGATCATTCCGGCTCGTCTGCCTCGGAAAGATCCACATAATCTTCATAACCCCCTTCCTCAAAAACCGGCTCGACGATCACGTCCGGCTCTTGTGGCGCTGGCGTCAGTACCACCTCTTCGCAGGCGGCCCAATCATCTGCTTGGGCCGCCTGGATGTCCGGTTGATTGGCAAGGTCAACCATGTACTGGTCATCTGAGAAGATGATATCGCCGTGGACGGAATTGACGATGTTTTCGATCTTCCAGGGAGACCTGACGCAATGAGATGGCTTTCCCTCATACATGTAAACCAAAACCTCATTTTTTCCCTGGTGTTGTCTCCAGGAAACATCCGCCACTTTTGGAGGCGCTTCCATGAAAACTGGCACGATCTTCAGGCAGGTACCCTGAAGTATGATGAAAGCCGTCTTGGCATTCCGGAGCGCCACCAGATTTTCTTGGTGGTCGCTTTGGGCAGCGGGGTTGAGACGTTCCATCATATTCATAACTTCAATCGCATAGTGCGTTGGCACTGCGGCCGACACCATACCTCTTTCATTCCAAGCGATGCCACCGACTTGTCCGATAATTTCTGCCAAGTCATACTTGGCCTGGTAGGTCCAGTGAAATCCGGTTTTTACCGTGTTCCATGAGAGCACCGCGAAGTTACCGGCCACGTGCCGACAGCCGTTGACCCATTGAATGATAACCATCCACGGGGATTGCTGCTCTGCAAACACTGGGTCGCCACCACGGGGCTTGAAAATGAAATGCACCATGAGCTTCTCCTTTTTGAGATTCTGCAACTGGGCAGAAACCTCGGCCTTCACCTCGAAATCAAAACCAACGCGGTTTTAAGTTCGAGAAAAGGGAGGAGGTGAAAACGGGCAGTGACACACTCCTCTTTGAAAAATTTAGATAAGCCGTATGTTTCTGTTAATTAACATGGGTTGAAGTTCGTGCCTGGCTACGAGTTCTTCGTAGTGCGACAATGCTGTCGCATAACACTCTTCGCCCCTTGAAAAAAACTTAGCATTTCACCAGGAAATACTCCTGGACCTGTGTAGTTAGGCCCTCCTTCATACACAACCCCAACTTCTCGTGGCCCTCTGGAATTATGGCGCTGGTAAAGCCATAGCGTCCACATTCCGGCCCGATCTGTTGACACTCGTTGTATATAGCTAATACTACGCATAAGCGGAGTAGCTTTTTCGCCCATGACGAGTACTTGAGTGACGGTTTCGGGAAGATTCACTAAAAGGTTCAACATACACCACTCCTTTTTGATTTGACTAACCCTCACCTTCGATCCACCACAACGCGTGATGACCCCAAGAAAAGGGAGAAAATGTGCGACGTCTGGCGTCACACATTTTCTCTGAGAAAGAACTAATTTTCTTCCGATTCCGAACTGGCAAGGTGGTTTTTGAGCCACCCCTCCAGTGCGACTTCGGTTGAAAGGTCTGTTGATTTGGCGGCTTCAATGGCCGCCGCCACGATTCGCTCATATCGGGCCGACGCACATTTTCATCCAGAAAGAAAAGGGTGTGCATTTTGCTTTTTAGCAAAATGCACACCAATCAAAAGAATTATCCTCTGGCGTGAGGCCAGACCTTCCAGGTTTCCCTGTAGTTGGATGCTAGTTTCCCCCGCACCACATCCTTGAAACGTTGCAGGCCCGCCCGATTCAGTTGATCGAGCTGGCGCCGGACTTCCGTGTCGTGCCGAAATCTGGCCAGATGGACGGTGGCCAAAGCGGTTTCCAGAGGAATGTGCGCCTGGCCTTTGTGCTCCTCCTGAAAATCGTTTGCGCAATAATCGGCCACCAGACAAATCGCCCAGGCCTCCAAGCGCGTTCCGACAATTGCTTCCAGCACATTGTCGATTACGGACTGATCAACGAAACGCTCGGTGACCTGGTCGAAATTTTGCAGGTATGCGCCATACACCCTGTGCAAACTTTCAAGTAGGTAATTGAGCGCCGAAAGCACCACGTCCGGCCCTGGCCATTCCACATCGTCGCCATACATCAGCCGGCAGTAGCCTTGCGCTACCACCAACTCGAAGGCGACGCGGGACGGGTTGCCTTCCGCAGTGACCAGAGCCAACTCCGGATCTCGCCGAGCAACTGCCACTTTTCGACGAATTCCGTACGGATCATCAAGAAACGGTTTCATGTGATTCTCCAAAAACCTTCACCTTGGATCCGCTATGCTATGCGAACACCGCACAACGATAGTGACCCCAAGAAAAGGGAGAAAATGTGCGGCGTCCGACGTCGCACATTTTCTCTGGGAAAGAACTAATTTTCTTCCGCGATCACTCTTGTGATCGCGTTAGAAATCTGCTGGAGCAAAACCGCCATCAGAATCGCCTGAATATCAAAGCGATTGATGAACTCGGGCATCCCGGGCTCATTCCTCAGGATGTTGACCAAAGGCGGGTCTTCAAGGACAATCTTTCGATCGCCTTCGAGAGGCCCGTCGTACGGGGAACCGGGCCACATTCTCCCGTCAATTTCAACACAGTGGACTTCTCCTGCCGGATCATTGGAGGTCCACGCGCCCGTCACATGGGCCTGGCGCCAAAGGCCCCTTTTCGCAAAATCATCCCACTCCATTTAGAAAATTCCTCCTAAATTATTCATCGTTTTACGAAATAGCCGCATGGCATTCAGTGCATCGCATACGATTGCGATCACACCTATTTGTAAAACTACGAATATCGAAGCTTTCACTCCTTTTTAAAATTTCGAAATGAATTACATTCGTCATCTGCGGATTCATCGCGATGACGCCAATTCGAAACCTCAAAAAGGAGCCGGAGTTTGATGGGTAACATCAAACTCCGTGCTTATGGTATTCCCCCTAACGCCCCGAAGGACTTGGGAGAAAAAGAACTGTGAGGGCAGGAGTACAAACTTTCAGTTTGATTCTGTCTCTTTTTGCGTCAAAGCGGCGCTGCGCGCCACCACTTCCTGCAGGTTGGCGTACCATTGATTGAAATCGGTGTGGCTTCCGCCAAAGCCGCTGAGGAATAAAAGAGCTTCTTGCGCCCCGTCAATTATGAGAGCCAGGTACGCTCCGGCCATTTTCTCTTCATCGGAAATCATATCAAAATTCTCCCACAGGGCCTTTTCCATCGGGGGCGCAACCAGATGGAATTCCAAAACTGCGCCGGGCAATTTTGAATATATCTGCTGGCCCAGAGCATCGTCTCTAGCTCTCAACGCCAGAAAAAGACACTTGAGGATATCCAGCAGATTTTCTGCGGCCTGGTGCATCTCTGCCCAGGCGGGTCGGGTAGTCATGAAAAACTCCTTGGGTTGTGGGGATGGATGCGCACGAGCGCATCCATCCTCTGAAAAATGTCACTTCTTGAGCATCAGAGCTTCCACTAATAGTTTGAGCAGCCAGTCCGGGAAGTTTTCCCGTTGCTGGACGCTCAAGATCAGTGGCAGTTCCGGCGCTTTATTGATGCCGGGATTTTTCTTGTCGGACACGAATCCGATAAGACCGTAATCCAGCAGTTTGTTGAGCAGCCAGTTTCCGTGTCTGGCGCAAGTGGCCAAATACATGGCCGTATCGCCTTGGGCGTTGATCTGCTCGACCACCCATTGATCGTACTGGCTTGCTTGGGCCAGTAGCCGGCCGATTTGCGCCGCCTCACCACTGGCTTCCATATCCTTGCGGACTTCCTCGATGTATCCGTAGTCCGCGTCGCCCAGGTTGGCGTCCATACTGCCAACCCAGCGCGTGGCCAAAGGCGAAACGTGAAGCATGAATTCTATGGCGCTGCTCCCTTGGCCCAGGTACTCGTCCACATAACAGTCCCCTTTGGACTGCATGTAGGCCGAAGCCGCGGCTCCAACCCTTTCCAGCACCCCGTATTGGGCATGGGGATTGTAGTCCGTTGCCAGGGGAATGACCGCTTCGACGACCGGATCAAACGGGGAAAACGGACCCGTGTGAGCTTCTTTCATGTGCGCCATCCCCAGGCAGCCCAGAACTTCCCAGGCCTCTTTACCCAGGAAAGCCGTCTGTTGGGGGTCGTCGGCATCATCCGGGTTTTTGCGCATCCGGGCAAGGATGCTAACCAGTTTCAGGGAAGCGGCCACGAACGGATCGGAAATCGGAAACATACATTGCTCCTTTTTTCTGTTTCGCCCTTTGCTTTTCAGAAACACTCTGATTGCCGGGCTCGTCAGTTACTGGATTACAGTAAGACAGAAATGGGGAGGAAAAGCAGTGAAACCAATCACGTGCTTTTTGTCCTCCCCAAAAAAACCAGCGAAAGATTTCA
Source organism: Candidatus Staskawiczbacteria bacterium RIFCSPHIGHO2_02_FULL_42_22 (assembly GCA_001820175.1). GTDB lineage: Bacteria > Patescibacteriota > Minisyncoccia > Minisyncoccales > Staskawiczbacteraceae > VGLO01. The sequence goes on from MHOT01000013.1 coordinate 48,520, forward strand.
GTCGTCCAAGGGGACAACGTCTTCCGCTTCCATTCTCGCTTCGTATTCCCTCTTGACCCTGTCAATCAGGATATCCCATTTGCGAGAATCGTGTTCGAACTCGACCGCCAGGCCGTGCAGGGAGGCATGGGAAATAATCCCACTTCCTTCCTGCCAGGCACGCAGCGCCCGGATCCAATTGTGATCCAGGCAAACGGCCAGCGCATCGGCCGGTGCCCAAAAATCGACCACCGTCCGGTCCGGATTTTCCCGATCCGTCGGGTAATCATAGGACTGATAAATCCGGACGGCCGTTATCCACAGCTGCCGCCCGTCGGTCCTCAAGATACCCAAGAACCCTTGATGGGTTCCCGGGATTTCGTCCTTGACCAATCGGTCGAACTCATTTCTGAGCTCGCCTTCCAGGCGGGTACAGAGTTCCTGCACCACCGCCCTGGCACCAGTCGTTTGCAACGCTTCGCCCGAAAACCTGGGCATGGAGACCGTCGGCCCGACTAGCCGGTCGAGTTGGGATCGGGCGTCACATGCCGCGGTGTGGTCAATGACCAACCGCAGCAGATTGACAGTGGTCGCCGCGCTCATGGCGGCTTCGTTTCGGAGTTCCGTACTCCGAAGAATGGTATCGAGAAACAGCGGGAACGTTTTCATGATTTTCTCCTTTTTGGAATTCGGCTCATGACGGCCGCCCATTGGGGCGAGCTTCGCGTTTGGCGAGCCGCCCACCATGGGATGAAACGGACTAGAAACACAAGAAGTTGACAGGTTATCACGCCCATCAATGCAGAAGTGTTTCCGAAAATTCTGTCGGTGTTTTTTTGATTCCGAAGCGCTTTAACGCCCCGGAATTTCCAGGCCGGGCTCGCTACAACAGGCATTTTTATGCTCTGGAGGATAAACCCGACTTTCGGCAAATACCGCCACGGAGCCGGGCTGGTAATGCCTGGTCTTTTCGCCCGTATCTTGGTCCTCGAAATAGACCAGCTCCCTTTCGGTGAGGGAATGGACTTCCCCGTGCCACCCCCCTTCATTACCCCCTGCCACCACCAGTGTAAACTGGTTGACGGTGACAGATGCCGAACGGGCACCGGCCCGGCACGTGGCTTTCAAGAGCGTGACAATCTCTTGAATATTTTTGGCCGTCGGTGGCGATTCCGCTCGTGTTAAGTCGAGGAAAATCTCCACCGCTTCTTCTAGCGACACCCATCCGCTGGTTTCAAAAACCCGCGGAACGCCCGAACGATGCAGGTGGTAAAGAGCAGTCATGGCTGTTCCTTTCACAGAAAGCCAGTTTGTGTCCTGCTAAATTTCATTTACCTAGACCCATAGACCGGTCCATAGGTCTAGGTAAATTTCCAACACGGCAATTGAAGAGCGGATACTTCCCTTCTTTCAAGTCAAAAATTTTATCGTCATTGCGAGGAGTCAGAGCGACGAAGCAAGGTACAGTACTGCACCCTGCGAAGCAATCTAGATTGCCACGCTGCGGCTCGCAATGACGAAAAATATGTGAACTGAAAGAAAGGGGAGAGAAACCATTGGCACTCTCCCTTGCCTAGCGCAAGCATTTAGGATCTTGCGCACATCCCTTTCTATTACTTCTTCAAGTGATCAGTTATGAAACTGATTACTTCTTGGGCGAGGTTGCCGTTGCCTTCACCGACGCCCCAAAAGGCGTTTTGGCCGGTTTTACCTAGCCCACTGCCACCACTCCAACCATCAAACTTCTCTTTGAGCTTGGCGCAGAGTGCACCGTCGCCGTAAAAGTTCACTTCTCCGTTATTCGAGGCGACGAGAAGTTGGTCGCAGCGACCAAAAAGACGGTCAGCGATCGTGGCGGTTTTGGTGTGCATTAGCATCACCACTGTCAAACGACCTTTGACTTCGGCGTTGGCCAGCGCTCGTTCGGCCTCGGTCTCGTGCGCGGGCGTGATGCCCTGCGCGCTGCGGTCGAGGGCTCGGATTCGAGCGACTTCGTCCGGGGTAGCGCCCAACGCCAGCATTGCCGGAATGTATCCAGCATCGTTGGCCGCGATGAGTTCCACCCAACGACGGGTGGCCGCACTCAGCTCGAAGCCCACTTTCTGGTGGTGTTTTGATTCACCACCCAGATAGATACTCCCGTTATACCGGGTACGGGAGTTGAGTACTTCAAGAAGTTGAAGTACGGAAGCGGGTTCACCGCTTCGCGTGCCGTGGTGGTCAATGACGACCACGGGGGTGCCCTTGGGCCAATCCTTTGGCCCGCATTCAATGAAGACGACCGTAGACACACCCACGGCCCGTGCATCCACTTTTTCGGGACAAGAATAACCATGGCGATTGGCCATTTCCTCGTGCTCGGGCACGACTTCCAGACCGAGGTCGGCCGGGCTATAGACATGGTCGCCCCAGCCCACATTGGGCTGGATCCACTTTTCTCCTGCCAAAGACAACACGGCTTTGCCGGTGACCATCTCGGCATCGTTGCCGCCAAGGACGAACAGAAGGTTTGCGCTCATAACAAACTCCCTAAAAATGAAGATCGTTGTGTTTTCTGAGGCAATGTGCATCAGAAAGAAAAAACACACTTCCCTTCTTTTTGAGCAAAAGATTGGCACCAAAAATCATAAAAGCTAGACCTACGGACCGATCCTTAGGTATAGGCAATAATAGTGTAGCAACTTTTGTTCAAAAAGAAGAGGGTGAGGCAAACTTTCCGTGTTTGCTTCCCCTTGATTTTTTACCGTGTTTTGGCCGCAGTCGTAACACCGGTTGCCTTTGGTTTCCCAAAGGCGTGTCTGAATCATCCTGACACGACTTGTTTTGTGCTGTCAATTTCTTACCGGGTACCACCTCACCATCCCGAGTAAGAATCGTCATTGCGAGGAACAGCAGCGACCAAGCAATCTAACATAGAGAAGTAGACTGCTTCGTCGCCTTGCAAGCAAACCTCCTCGCAATGACGACGAAGGAGCATTAATCTTGTTTCGTGTTTTCCACTCAGAGTTGTGAGGTGGTACCTTACCGGCAAACCATCCTTTTTTTAAGCCGAAGGCATTTCCTGCCATCCGCTGGCGGCGGAGTACTCCTCCATCCACCGATTGATGATGGTTTCGCCTTCGTCAAAACAGCCGATGCCCGCACGGTACTGGCTGGGGTCCGACCCCTGCCAAATCGTTCCACGGGAATCCTCCCCGTGTAGTGTTCTGGGCACCGGTGTGGCCTGGCGAACCACCCGGAACTTTTTTCCGTCCGGAACACCCATGCCTTTACAGGCCGGGCATTGCCATGGTTCGCTGGCATCAGGCACCCACCCGATCAGCGAACCGAGGGGGGTCACTCCACCGCCGAGTGCCACCAGGGACCCGCACCCGTCGCACTCCGGGCAACGGCCGTCCTCGACGGCGTAGCACCGAGGGCAATGGGTATTGCCGGACAGAAAAACGTCCACGCCGCACCGTTTGCACTTTTCCATTTTCTTTTCTCCTGTCATTGCGAGGAGCAACAGCGACGAAGCAGGGTACAGTACTGCACCCTGCGAAGCAATCTAGATTGCCACGCTGCGGCTTGCAATGACGAAACGAAAATCTCCTCGTCTACAGTCCACCAACAACAAGCTGATGAACCCTAGTAAAGGGGCAATTCCGGAAATCCATTTCGCGGAATTGCCTTAAATACTACAAAAGAAAATTGGGAAGCTGGGTAATCCCTACCCTTTGGACCGCTTGTACAAACGGATCCTTTTTTCGCATCCCTATTTCTTCCTGAAGCCAGGTACTGATGATCGGGTCGACAAGCATGCCGTCGACTTCCGCCTCGACCTGCTTAAGATCGGAAAGGAGTCCCAGAAACTGGGCGCCAGGGTCGAACCTGCGCAGTTGGCCTCCAATCATCCGGTAAGCCCCGCTTGGCAGCGGTTTGCTTTGGGAGGACTGGCGAATTGCCACTGCCGCGGCCCAGGCCGAAAGACGAGCGCAGACCACCTCTTCTTCATTAGCATCCAGAAGATACCCGAAGACCGGGTGTCCGCTCCCGTCCAGTCCAAGAACCCGCAGAAGGAAACTCTCCAAACTTTCGCCAGGTTTTCGCGGCGGTACCACTTTCAAGAGCTTGGAAATATCCTTTTTAAGCCCTTGCAAGTTGCCAATGACCACCTCGAGGGCATTTCTGGCAACAGCTCCTCCTGCCATCATTTTCCAGTTGGCGGGAAGGTCGCTTTCAGCACCGATGGCCGAGAGCCACCCTGCGTTGATGCACAGATCCTCTGCCGCCCACCGGGCCTCGTTACTGGGGTTGGGGCCGAGCATTTCTGCGCCAGCCCATTCCTTGAGCTGGGCATCGGCATTATTCCAACCAGCCAGCTTTTCTTGGATCAGCGCGTCGATAAAGCACCATACTTTCTTTGTAAAGAACCATCAGACGCCGGCAAAATACCAACGAAAATTCTGATAATTCTTAGTAAAGAGGGAAGTTTTTTTACAGATACTTCCCTGAAACTGCCGCCGGAACCATCTTGCGGAAAAAAAGAACGATTACTTATTGCGACGCTGCACCGGTACGCCAAAGAGCGTGGTTACGGTGGACAAGTCCACCGGCTCACTTCTCTCGGCCGCATCAGTGCTTACGTCGGGCACTTTTGGCACTGGCTTGAGGTTCCACCCCAGGCCGATGCCCGGACTTTCGGTGCCGCTCATGCCTGTGCGGCCACCCCAGCTCTGCTGGATTTCTTCCTCCAGCCGAGCAACCGTTTCCAGTTGCTCACGGGTGCAGGCGCTGACCGGGAGCTTGTCCACCCTGAATTCGTGGGGCGACGACGTGTTGCCCTTGAACCAGGAGATGGCCAGCTCGTCGGCCTCCACGATTGTCCAGTGCTTCTCGCCTTCCGAGGAGTACCGTTTCCGGTAGTCGACCTCGTCGGCGTCGCGCTGGCGGCCATCGCTCCGGATGACCCAGTACTGGGCCTGGCCGGTCGACCCCATGACCCGGAAGTGGCCGCCGAAGTTTTGGAGCAGCTCATGCTGCTCAATCTTCTGCTGCAGTTCCATGGCCACTGGTTGGGCCCGATGAAATTCATCCATGATTTCGTAGGCCCATTTCTTCCAATCTCGAAGTTCTTCAGCATTCATGCTGTCAAACTTAGGCGCCTCCCAGGAAAACATCCTGCTTCCCGGGATGCCACGGAACGTTTGAGCGACTTTGCCCATTTTTTCCTGGAGTTGGTGGTCCAGATGAGTGAAGTGCGGCGAACCGCAAAACACTTCGGCCTGGCCACGAATTTCCACGCAGCGTTGCCGTTCGGTATTGGCCTCATTGGCCTGCCGAACTGTGTAGTCCTCTTGTTGTAGAAGCACTACAGCCGCGGCCAGGATTTGTTGCATGGGAACCAGCAGGGCTTCGATTTTGCGATCGATTTCCTGCCACTCGTCGTTGGTCACCGTGTGGGCCGGTTCAGTGTACGTAGCCGACTCCTCATACTGCGCTTGGGCCGTGAAGGCCAGGCGCAAGTTTTGGAGCTTTTCACACAACTGAAGCGTTGTGTTGGTGACGTGCCACCGAATGGCCTTATCCAAATCCGTGTTGGCCGCCATCCACTGGCTGGCCTGGTCACGACTCCCAAAGTAAGTGTCGTTGAGCCACATGGACCCGAACGAACCGCTGAGGGTCGGGTGGTATGACGTATCGCCACCACCCAGGCGCATCCCCATCCCATCGTTACTTTCGTACTCGAACGTCGCCGACGTGTACGAGGTAACGCTGATGGAAAAATCTTCGCACGCGATCAGCTTGGCCAGATATTCGCTGTCCTTGCGAATTCGCGCGACCACATCAGCTTCGTCGGTCAGCAGAGCCGAGCTGAAGAAGTAAGCGTGATCGGCCAGTGACCACTTTGCCGACCCTTCAATGAGCTGCCTTTGCTGAACCTCGGAGAGGTAACGCTTGGCAGCCCAGTTGATGTGGGCAGGTTGAACAACCGGCATCGCTTTGGTTTGATGCTCGCCAAAACCGATACCGTTGTATGGCCGCCAGCGGTTGGGCTGGATATAGTCGCAGAAGTACACTGCCTTCTGTTTTTCAGGTTCAACCTTGAACCCTTTGACTTCGACCGTAAGGCCGATGTCGGTCAGCATGACGTTGCAGGTGACCTGCCCGTACCGATCAACGTTTAACACGTCGATCGTGTGCGGGCCGTCCAGCAGCGCCTTCGGGCTGATGCTAATCTGGAGTTTCCCCCAAACCGCCTGTCCCCGATGGCTGCTATTTTCCCAGTTGTCAAACTGGAGTTCTTTAAACTCCGGCAGACAACCGTCGAAAATGGCACACAGGGTCCAGAGCTCGCCGTAGCGAGTGACCTGGAATCCTTTGCCCGGCTCCGCCCTGAGCTTGTCGCTCAACAACTGTGCACGACCCTCAACGTGTACCGGACCTGTAAGGGACCAGTACCGCTGAAGACCGCCGACGCCCACGCTGACGTAGGTGTGAGTACGGCATTTGTAGCCACCCACCTCTACTTCGTAGTCGTGAGAGTCGGGATCGCTGCTTGGCAGGCTCGGCCACTGGATCATACCAGTGAACCGCTCCTTGGCCGCGAGGTACTCCGAGAGCATCTCGGTCGCCTGAGCGCGGATGTTATCCGGCCAGTCGGCCTTGATGTCCTCGACACGGGAGACACGGAAGTCGTCAGTGCGCTCATCGCGCAAGCCGACCCGCGTCACGCACGTTACCTTGGGCGGCCGGGTGCCGAAGAGTTCTTGAACCTCGGTGTTGGCCTGACATTCCCGCCAAAGTTTTTCCTCCACTTTCCGCACCAGGCGGACGATCAGAGCACCCTTGCCGAGCTGGTGAGGATTCGTATCCTTCACCAACTCGCAAGTCCACTCCTCCCCATCCTTGGGAAGCTGGCCGCGCCACGTCTGCCAGTTTTGTTTGAATCCGTTCAGGAAAACGATTTTATGGCGCTTGCCGGAATCGTAGGTGATCTCACCCGTAATTTCCGGGGGGTCACGACGAACGGAAACCGAAAAACGAACCTGCATCTGCTCAGTCATGAAAACTCCTTCCGACGATCGGTTACAAACCTGCACGTCGGCTAAGAATTACTGGTATTTCATGGCTACCAGCGAAACCATTCTCTCATTGAATTATCGAGAGAAAAATAAGCACTCTTTTTGTCGCATAATAAAGGATACTGACCAGAGGCGCAGAGCCCCGAACCCGCGCCAAGGCGCGGGGTATTAACCCTGCCGCCCGCTGGCGATCCTCGCCTCTTGGCGGGTATTGCCTGCGTCGTTTGTCCATAAACACATTGCGATGCGTTCATGGACTGCGCTATCCTCGGCAATAAAATGCGTATTTTTCTTCCGATAAAATAGTTTTTACTTGAAATTATTTTAACCTTTTCTAAAAATATAAAGATAATTTTTATGTTTTTAGAAAAAGAGGGAAGCTTCGCACATTGTGCCAGGCGCTTCCCTGTGGCGAGTCCTTACCGAACTCGCCGAAACCTGCCGCTGAAATTGTCCAGCGGAAACCATGGCAGTTTGAAAAGTAGAAAGGTTCATTATAATTATTCTACAAAACTTCTGCTGCCTTAAAGTTTATATTTGGGTCAGATGGTGCCGCCGAATTTGTCGGCCAGCCGCTGGCGCTCCGCGGCTTCCTCGGCCGCACGATGCTGATCGGCCACCAACCGAGCATCGCGCTCGATTCTGTCCAGCTCCTGATGGAGCTCGACAGGAACTCGGTCGCGGATGGCCTGGCGAGGGCCGTGCCAATTTTTATCGGCCAGCTCCTCGGGGAGCGGCCACGAGCTCGGGGAAAAACCCGACCTCGTCGGGAGATCGATAATCACGATCTCCGTTTCCGAGATCCGCACTGGGCGGATTTTCGGAAAGGCGCCGTCGGGATAGTCCACACCGACGTCCATCGGGTACTCCCAACGGTACCCGAGCACGTCCGTGGTCAGTGTCCGACCGCGGATGGCGTCTCGGGCCATCTGGCGCGCGGCGTCAAGCGCCAAGCCCGATACCCCGTCGGCGTAGACGGGTGCCGGAACCTGGACGCTGAGGCCGAGCTGCTGCGCTCGGCGGGCATCGCAGATGTCCTGCCAGTTGGCAGGGAAAGACGACTCAGGTCTTTCCTTCCACGTCTCCGGACAGACGTGGATATCCAACCCACGGCGTGGGCAGGACTCTCCATGGTGGCGGGGGGCCATAACCACCGCTGTCCGAAAATCAGAAAACAAAACTGTCATGACACTTCTCCTGTATTTGTCATTGCGAGGAGTCGCAGCGACGAAGCAATCTCGTTTAATTTGAGATTGCCACGCTGCGGCTCGCAATGACGAACCAAAAAAACACTTCCTCGTCTACAGTCCACCAACCACGAGTTAGTAGACCTGTCCCTAAATAAGATTTTACTGCAAATTCCATATTTTGGCTGAAAATTTGCAATAATTTTTCGGCGGGCCTATGGGCAAGCCGAAAAATTCTATCAAATTTTCATCTCAAAATCTGTAATTTTCGTAACAAATCTTATTTAGGGACAGGTCTAGTAAACTTTAGTGAATGGAGAATTTGCGACAACCCTGTCGCAAATTCTCCGGGGAACCGGCAATTCATCCATGAATTGCTTTGCTCAAAGAGTTACTCTGCCACCTTGAACGGCGAGTATAGGAAATCCGCGGGCAATGGAAGTTGTGAAACCTCCACGTCCTCGTTTCCCTGGTACTCGGCCAGGTCACAGGGAGCCACGATGTCCCGGACGTAGATGCAAAGAGTCGCCTCTCCAGAGACGGTCTTGCATGATACGCGCCAGGGCAGTCCGTTGGTGACGACGTCGCAGGCACGGGCCTCGTGGCCGTATTCTGCGAGTAGCTTCACTACACGGAAAACCAGACGCGCCGGTGCCGGGAATTCCTCGGGGCCTCCAAGGCCAGTATACACCGCAGTGTACTTGGCCTGGAGCTCCTTGAGCTTGAAACGAATGAACATGGGTGCTCCTTTCAGAGCTAGAGAAACGAAACACACGGACTCCCGTGGGTTGTTTTCCCTTACCCGCCGTAGCTTTACGCGAAGGCGGGTCTTGCCATATCCACCCGCTAAAAATAATTTACAGAAAATTATCTTTAGTGGATGGATAATCAATATGCTTTAATTTTAATAATGCGAATCTCGTTTGGCAATCGCCTCTATTTGCGAGAGAATTTTGTTGCCAGCTTCGGAAAAATGTTTAGGTTAAGATGTGGACAAATTTGTCGCAACAAATTTGTCCACATCTTTGTAGCTTGCCTACGCCGAGCACATTTTTACGAAGCTCGAAGCAAAATTATCCGCGAAGAGGCCCGCCAAAAGGCGATGCTCGCCAAAGGGGCGGCCGAAACTCTTTTTATATTTTGCCAAACGAGATTCGCATTAATAAAAATAGGGCGCGGAAGCGAAAGCTTTCGCTTCCGCGCCCCTAATTCAGCGCCGGTCATCCGGGTCTTTGCCGCCGATGAGGATGAACCCCATCAGAAACAGGACCGCAATCGTCAGGATTCCGTGGTGAATGGCCATTTCCTTCCAATTGGCCGGTTCGCCGAAGAAGTAATATCGGCAAGCCAAAAATCCGACGTTTGCCAAAACCAACAGGTTAGCCACGATCCATGACTTCATAACCTTCTCCTGTTTTTGTCATTGCGAACCGCAGGGAAGCAGGGTACAGTACTGCACCCTGCGAAGCCAGGCATAGTATTGTGCCTGGCGAAGCAATCCCTACAATGAGATTGCCACGGTCTTGCGAGACCTCGCAATGACGGTGTGAAAAGAACTTCTGTAAAGTCCGCCATTATTACAACGAGTAACGGTGAACTTTATTGAAGAGCCAAACGCGCAAAATCCGTTGCGCGTTTGGCTAAAAAAACCGTTCGGCTTCATCCGTGTTTTGGCCCAGCCGAATTAGGGCCTTTGACAATTACTCATTTACCCAGTGGGGGCCGTCTGCCCCGTGGTCGCACTGACGACCACCCTCACAGAGGTAGCCCTTCCTGGGCTCCTCGATGGGAAAATGCACCCGCGTCAGAAGGAGGTCGTCCTCCGTCAGCGGGAAAGAAACAGGGTGGACGATTTCCATGTCCGCGCCCCCGTCCGTGGTAACGTCCGTTGCGCCGTAGCGCACCACCAGGCGCCCGTCCACCACCACCAGCTGCTTCTTGCATCTGATGAGGGTTCCCCGTGCGGCCGACCAATGGCCGAGTGAGGCCAGCTTGATCTCATCGGGGAACCGCCCGAAGAGCTCGAGCTGGGCCACCGAAAGCGCATCCGTCGCGCTGGGCGGCCGAACATCCCAGCCGAGCTTATTGAGCTCGACCAGGAGCGCCTTGAAAAGTCCGTTCCCGATTCCGGGAACGTAGATTTTTTCCTCGGTGTGGAGGGACATGAACTTTTCGTACGTTTTTTCCACGTTCATGGTTTTTGCCTTTCATTTTTTAGAACTCTCCGCCATGAAAACGGAAAGCCCAACTTCTAAAAACCAACCAGCAACATGCTGGCGGATTTTATTGAAGTGGCAAGCCCGAGAAAACCACGCGGGCTTGCCTTAACCGAAAATAACAAATCAGTGGTGCGCTCCTGGCACCACGCACGGAAGGCCCTCCGAATTCGGAGGGCAGTCCCGGCTGGGACAAGGGTAGCCCTCAACGGGCTCCCTCCCGCACCAGACGCAAAGCGCCGGTATCATGTAGGCGCCGGCATGGCGCCGAGCCACTTCCTCAGCTCTCTGCTGAGGCCATGCTCCGGCTGCCGAAGCAGCCGTAACCACCGAGGTCCCGTCGGGACCCCGGAAAACCAGGTACGAACCCGCCGCGGCGGGTTCGCCTACTTCGCACTCGGCCGGTACTACGGCCGAAACAACGCGAAACAGTTTCATTTTTCTCCTCCGGTTTTTCGTCATTGCGAGGAGCCCGCAGGCGACGAAGCAGGGTACAGTACTGCACCCTGCGAAGCAATCTCGTTTAATTTGAGATTGCTTCTCTGCGGCTCGCAATGACGAAATGAAAACATCCTCGGCCAAAGCTTGCCAACGCAACGAGCGCTGGTAAACCTTGGGAGAGAGAGCAGTTAACAACCATGTTGACTGCTCAATGTATCAAATCGTAGTTCGCATCCATGCGAACTTTAAAAAATTACGACCGAAGGGCCAACTCGGCCATGTGCAGGATGCTTTCCTTACTCTTTGCGCCTGCAATGAAGCGGGCGTTATGGCAAAAAACCGCATCCTTACAATCGGTCAGCTGCGCGAGCTCCTCGTCGCGCTTGCCAGCCCAGGTTGCTGGCAGGTCGCGCCGGGCTTTGAAAACGCCCTTGGCGGCTGGCACAACCTGGATCCGCCAGTCCCCCGTTTCCGACGGAAAGACGACGAATTGGATAACCCCTTCGATATCCAAATCAAAAAGGGTTTCCTGCCACGGACAGAAGCGCTCAAGAACGAGCACCTTCAGGCCCAGCGGACTGGTACTGCCCACCATCCGTTGGTAGGCCTCCTTGACCACCGAAGTGGCCTCCTGGTCACCCTTCGCTCGGATGATTTCGCGCTGAAGAATGGCCTTGGCCACCTCCACCGCCGCCAGAAACTGGCGATCGAAATCCTCGGGCTTGGGATTTTCCTGCCAACTCGGATTGAAAGCCGAGATGGCATCGGAAATGGAATAAACACGCACATCCTGGTGCGCGTATTCCCTGATCAGTTCGTGGCCGCAATCCAGGGCGTCAATACCCTGAACCAGACGCTCGTCAATGAGCGTCGCGACGGCTTCCGAACCACAAAGTTCGGTGCCGTAGTGGCGCCACACCAACCCGAAAGACGCGTACGGGATTCCGTTTTCACGGACGCCCGCACCGCCCTTCTGGTGGTGGTCGAAGTCGCCTGTGGCGGGGTCGTACTTGCCGCCGACATCCAGTCGGCGGGTGCACTCGGCGAGTGCCTTCGGGTCTCGGGTCCTGATCAGGATTCCAAGAATCCCGAGAAGATCCAGCGTCGCAACGCCGAATCCTTCATCCGAGTGCAGAACGCCACTGTGAGTACCGGTCTTTTCCATGGCTTATCCTTTCAAAGAAAGCCAGTTTGTGTCCTACTAAATTGCCAACACGGCAATTGAAGAGCGGACTCTTCCCTTCTTTCAAGTCAAAAATTTTATCGTCATTGCGAGGAGCCACAGCGACGAAGCAGGGTACAGTACTGCACCCTGCGAAGCAATCTAGATTACTTTGCTATGGCTCGCAATGATGAAAAACATGTGAACTGAAAGAAAGGGGCCAAGGTCCGACAAAATCGGACCTTGGCCATGGAAGAGGCGGCTCAAAAATTTCGCCAATGCCACTGATGAAAGCACTTTTTGCACCGGTAACACGTCATTACGACGGTTGGCTCCAGTTTTTGATACGCCGTTTCTACTTTTTTCCCGCCGCATTTCGGGCAACGGAAACCAAAGTACGATAACAGCCAATTAATCATTATATCCTCCTTTGTTTAGGGATCCAGGGAAACGTTTTCCCTTGCATCTAAAAACAAATTTTGTTTTCACACGTAAGGGAATCAGGAAAAGCGCAACCGCGCTTTTCCTGATTCAGTACGTTGCTCCGCCGCACTACACGGCCAGAGCGGCGCCCGCCACAGCGGGCGCCCCAAAAATCAAACCACGCCCAGCCACATGAGGGCCATGGCAATTGCCCAAGCGACCAGGCCGATCACGACGGCCGCAACCAAGCAGGCCGCCAGCTCAATGGCCTTGACCGCAATATACACCCCCCAGCCAGATCGGCTATCGATCACGGCCTTGGTGGGTGAGGTAACCCGGTTTATATGGGCCAACCCGGCTTCCTGCACTTCTCCGGAACCGTGACACCAAAGACAGGTGTCGTTGGCCCCGTAGGGCGCCACCGACCCGGTACCGTTGCAATTTTCGCACATCATAAAAAAAACTCCTCAAAAATCTTCACCTCCGAATCGCCACAACATGTGGCGAACCCGAGAAAAGGGAGAAAATGGTGGGGTGTCCAACACCCCACCATTTTCTCAAAAAACCAAACTACATTCCGCGCCGGGGTTTGGGCTTTACGCCCAAAATAACTCGCGCGAGAACTCCAAAAAACTCAGGGTGGCAGTGCGGGCAACCCTGAGGAGAGCCGTCCGGCCCAGCAACGTATGTGCCGGCGTCCGGGTAGAACTCTCCGCCAGGGACGCGGCTTTCGCGCCACTGGCATTTACACTTGCTGCACCGGATAGTGCAGCAATCAACGCCAAGATCGGCGTTGAAAAATTCTGACAACACCCGCAGGGGCGACCCTGCCTTTTTTCCGGTGGCCGTTTTCGGCCTCCTTTCAAAAAAATGTTCCCTCAAAAAGATCCGATAACGTATCGGAACTTTATAGAAGGGGCAAACAAGTATTTCCATTCAAGAAAAGCCGTTTTCGTGTCCTTATATTCTCTGCCAGCGCGGCAGGAAAGATAATGAGAACACGGTCACTTCCCTTCTCTTAAGTCGTTAAAACTTGAATCTTGAATCTAGTATCTAGAATCTTGAATAGAATAGATGAATTTAGAATTTTACCCGCATATTCATTATTCTGTATTCTATTCCAGCTTCCAGATACGAGATTCCATATTCATCGTTTAACGAACTAAGAGAAAGGGGCGAGCGGGTTTTACAAACCCCGCTCGCCTTTTAGGAGATTATTTTTTACGCTTGGCCAATCAGCGTAAATTCCCTTGCTTTCGCCGGCTGGCATTCCGCTGTCGGTTTTCTTCGGCACGTTTGACCAATTTAGCGGGGCGCTCGACGATGCGCTTGATCTTGTTGTAGCTATTTTTGGCCTGGCGCAAATATTGGCCAAAACGCGCCGCCGTGATGAAAAGCATTTCCAGGGGTTTTTCGAAATCATCGCGATCAAGCTGCTTGAGCGCGGATTCCATACCCTTGATATCTCTACTGTTCTGTGCTCTATGAAACTGTTTTAGGGCTTCGATAGCCGCCAGTCCGGTTTTGGAGAAAACCAAAACAACCTCGTTCTGATGCGTGATCGCAGTCGAGGTGTTAGCCAGCAGATTACTGACCGAAATCATACGAAACTCCTTTTGCGCAATTTGAAAAACAAAAGACACAGATTTGCGCACATCTGCATCTTTTTCTTCGATTCCCGATCGTTTCGGGAAAACCGAAAGAAAAATTTGATTACAATATGACTTTGCGGCGGCCCCGCGGGGCCGCCGCTCGTCCGTCATTGCGAGGGCCCGGAGGCCCGAAGCAATCTCCGTTGAGCGTTAGATTGCCGCGTCGGCTGCGGCCTCCTCGCAATGACGATACTCCAATTTCCGAAGCTTCGGAAATTAGATTATATTGTATTTTTGCAAACAAATTTTTATCACGGTTTTAAAATAATGTATGGAGGCCGAAGAACCATCTTCGGCCTCCAAGTTTTTTAATTAGCTACGGGCGTACCCGCGCCGCACATTTTTATGGCGCGGCTTTTGGGTGCCGCGCTTGCGCCGATGCGATTCTCGCTTGTCAGCGAGATCGTACCACCAGCGCGCCTGTCGCATAGGCAGGCGCACGGCCTCCCGCAACGGGACGCGGTCGAACTCGTCATCCTTGACGGGTTCCTCCTCGGTTTTCGGAGATTCTTCCGCCGAAACCGAGTTCCACCAAACCTCCCATTCATCTGCCATGATTACCTCCTTTTGTGCGGGTCATGGCAGACCCTGAAAAGAAATTCTCCCTTCTTTCAAATCACATTCTTCACCGTCATTGCGAGGAATCCACAGATGACGAAGCAGGGTACAGTACTGCACCCTGCGAAGAAATCTAATTTTATGCGAGATTGCTTCACTGGCCAGACGCGAGGCGTAATTTGTCGCAACAAATTCGCCCCATCTCCGGTTCGCAATGATGTAAAGTATATGAACTGAAAGAAAGTGGGAAGCCAAAGAAAACCATCTTTGACCTTTGGCTTCCCTATCTGTTTTAAATTTTAAACCCTTGGGCGAGGTTTTAGTTCTTAGCGGAGGCCCAGGCGCCTGAGCTCCGCCTTGCCGAGCTGGCGCTTGCCGGTGAGGCGATGGACCGTCGACACCGGGAGCCAGTGCCGGACGCCATCCGCTTCATCGCGGGACTGCCGATATTCTCGCTGAGGATAATATCGGCAGAAGAAGTCACCCACCTGGCCGCGGAAACCCTCGCGCGTCCAAGAGTAGTAATGCTCGCCCAGAGGACGAGGCATCTCGCGCGTCGTGAGGGCGTGCCACATACCCTTGACCCGCACGGCGATTTCACCGGTGGGCAACTCGCTCCACCAGGTTTCCTGCGAGCGCACATGGGGCAGTCGGGGCTTGAGGCGGATGATGTCCGCTTTGTCCCGATACAGGTCCCCGGGCCAAATCACCTGGCTCTCGTCCAAAACGGACAGAACCATACGCTCGGCCGTCTCTTTGAGTTCCCGAAACTTCACCCCCTTAAAGTGGGGATGAATGGATCGCCTCAAAAAGCGCCCGTAGCCATCCAGCGGCGGATGACCCACTTCCCGCGCACGCTTGGGCAGGCGGTGCGCGATCAGATCCGCCAGGACCTGGTCCCACGGCCGGCCGACCTGCGCCTTCAGCCAGCGCCTCAGGGTTTTCATACCCTGAGGCGGCTTGCGGTTGTCCAGACGCGTCGCTCCGTCGCGGCGACTTGGCCGCATACGAACGCGCTTGGGCGAATCTTCGAGGTCATAGACCTCGTCATCGCTTTCCTCCTCTTCCGGGAGGAAATTTTCCACGGGCTCATGGACGGCGCCGTAGGCCTCGTAGACCTCGAACGGCAACGCCTCCTCCCACCCATTGGTGGTGGGCGACAACGCAAAAGCGCGCAACCTTTCGGCTGCGGCCTTCTCGCGGAGTCGATTCAACACCCGTGCGATCAGTCCCATTGCCATTCATTTGCCCCTTTCGTTTAGATTTGTCGCATAATAAAACTTCTTGAACCGTTCAAAAAGTTTTACCGCTAACAAACCTTGGCGGGCCATGGCTGGCCCTGTGAAAAAGATTTTTCAATCCCCTTCTCTTAATTCGCTACTCTGAGAATATAGAATATAGAAAATAGAAAGTAGAAAATAGAATACGGCCGACGGTCGGACTTCTATTTTCTACTTTCTAGATTCTATTTTCTCGTTTTAGTGAACTAAGAGAAGAGGACCGGCGCGTAAACCCTGCGCCGATCCAAACCAACAAAAAACTAAGCACGACAAACCCTGTGGCCGTTGTGCAATTCTAACAACTCTCCCAGGGTGTGTTTTTCAACCACCCAAGGAGAGCTCTTGCGCACCGTAAGGACAACCGTGTCCCCACCGCAGATGCGTTCAAGCATCTGCCGACACCCCTTGCAGGGATGCAAGGTGCACGTCACAATTCCGCTGTGTGTATCCGGCTGGGGTTCGCCGGAAACGCAAACGGCCAACAGTTTGGTAAAACCGTTGGCAAGGGCAGCCCTCCAGGCCGCCCGTTCGGCGCACAACTTCGGCCCATTTTTAGTGGGCTTCCAGTTGGCGCCGGTAAAAATCTTTCGTTTTCCGTCGGCCCGTTGCACCAACATGGCGCAGCCGACCAAAAAATCGCGATACGAAACGGCACCCCTGGCCGCCTCGATCGCAGACCCGATAAATTTCTCTTGCAAACTTTCTCCTTTCTAGTCGTCATTGCGAGGCCTCGCAAGGCCGCGGCAATCTCGATAATAATCAAGATTGCTTCGCAGGGTGCAGTACTGTACCCTGCTTCGTCGCCTGCGGGCTCCTCGCAATGACGGTAGCAATCTTTTGCCTCTTTCTCTTTTCTTAAACCACTAAAACTTGAATCTTGAATCTAGGAGCTAGAATCTTGAATAGAATAGATGAATTTAGAATTTTACCAGATTCATTATTCCGTATTCTATTCCAGCCACAAGATACCAGATTCTAGATTCATCGTTTAACGAACTAAGAACAGAGGACCAACCCTTCGGTTGATCCACTTGAAAACCGTTTCACCACCTGTGACCCCACAGGCGGCGGGCGGCCAACCAGGCCGCCTCCCGTTCCCCTGGCAATTCCGGTATACCGGGGAACGTGTGGCGCTTCTGAATGAAGCGCCACAAAATTGCCCAGGAACGCTTTGAGCCATGGGCCCTGGCGTCCTCGAGCAATTCGTACATCTTAAAAAAGAATTTTGACGCGGTCATTGCGTCATCCTTTTTTCAAGATGTGGTGCCAATCCTGCCGGGCACCGGCGGCCAGAGAAATGTTCTCTTTTCTTAAGTCGTTAAACGGTGAATATAGAATCTTGTAGCTGGTAGCTTGAACAGAATGTTGAATTCAGAATTCTTTATTCCTTATTCTATTCCAACTACAAGATACGAGATTATAGATTCATCGTTAATGAGCTAAGAGAAGAGGACCGACACATAAACCATGCGCCGATCCGAAACCATGGACCATTTCTACGGTAAGTCCACGCAACCGTTTTGCGAGAAGCCATTACTGGCTCTTGGGTATGGGCGCTCGCTCGCCCACCACTTCGTGTCCGAAAGCCTATTATCACTTTTCGTTCGGACTCGAAAAGTCCATTCCGCCGGCTCAGGCGGTCGTGTCTTTCCACGACGTCAGCTCATCCCCAAAAGGATGAGCAGGCCGTACGCCAGCAAGGTGCCCACGATGAGTGGTCCCATCGTGAAGCACCCGATGACGCACAGGAAGAACCCCACGTTTCGGGTCGCTTCCGAACGGCTGCGCTGCAGCCGCTCGATCGCAACCACCCACGCCAGGGTCACTCCCAGCACGGCCGTGGCGATGATGAGTATTTGCATACTCATATCTCCTTGGGCTAGATTTAAGTGCCGTTTTGATACTAGCCGAGTTCAAAACGGTTGCCGGTAAGTTCCGGCAAAAAAACATTTTTTTAACGGCTGTTTTTCCGAAAAGGAAAAACTGAGTTCAAGAGCCCGCCGAAGGCTCCAATCGGCCAGAGCAATTACTTGCTCCAGCCGATAACCCGGCACGTCCGTCCGTCCTCGCTCATCGCGAGGCGGACAGTGCGCATCGGTCGCGTGGTTTCAATGCACGCAACCAAATGCACACCGTCCGCGAACGGACGGAAGCGCTCGTCGGTTTCGACGATTGCCTTACGGCAATCGAACCGGCAGAGCGCTTCTCGGACGGCTTCGTAGCCATCCGGATGCGCCAGGTCGGAAAGGAATGTAACTTCCATTACATTCTTCTCCTCCTTGTTGGATTTTTTTGCTCTTTTGGCCACCAACTGGGCCAAAAAATAAAAGATGGGAATCACCCTTCTCTTAAGTCACTAAAACTTGAATCTTGAATCTAGGAGCTAGAATCTTGAATAGAATAGATGAATTTAGAATTTTACCAGATTCATTATTCCGTATTCTATTCCAGCTACAAGATACCAGATTCTAGATTCATCGTTTAATGAGCTAAGAAAAGGTGCGGTCTTTTACCAAAAGACCGCCCTGAAACCACATCACACGACCGCCCATTGGCGATTTGATTTTATCCTAGGCGTCGCGGCCCGCCTAGTCGCAAAGAAAAAATCATCCAGCAATGAGCTGATTGACCTCTTCTTTGCTGATCACTCCAAAATCCAGACCCCCCATGGTCACCACGCCTTCCTTGCGGCCGTAGCGATCCACGAAGTAGAACTGGTGTCGGGCGATAACGTACATGGCGTGTTCCGCCACATACTCCACCCCAGGCGCCTCCACATCGGGCTTCACGGCAGCCATGCTGCCGATGATACCCGGACGGGTGACGAACTTCCAAAAGGAGTCCGACTCCGAAAGAATGATGAACATTTCACCATCCTCCAGATTATTGGACACCTCCAGGAAATCCGCTGGGGCGAGATCGCCAAAACCGAGCTTTTCCCCGGCTCGGTTGTACCAACCGCCGTTGTGGACGAAGTCGTCCCCACGGCACTGGCCACAACGAAGCCCAAAAAGGCCTCGCTTGGCAAGGATCTCGCCCCCATACATCCCCTTCGTCAACTGTGCCATTTTCCCCTCCCCGGAGAAAATTCCGCAGGTTGCCTTCTGCGAAAACATTTTTTCTCACACAGCGGGCAACTCGCTGTTATTTCCCCTCTCTTAAATCACTAAAGCGATATTGGTATTATTAGTATGCATTGGCATATTAGCATCGCATTAACGAGCTAAGAGAAGGGGCGGGCAAAACCAATGCCCGCCTTCTTGTAAACATGCCTTGCAACACGTTGCGAAGGCAGTGGATTTTTTGGGTCTGTCCACCAAGACCTTTTACGGTGAAACGAGTTTTTTAGAAAAACCGTTTCGGCACACTCCTATCGACTGGTGTGCCAGTCAGTCTTACCCACCGTAGCTTCATGCGAAGGTGGGTCGCGTAAGCTTCATTGCTTACGAACGGGCCTTGCCAGTCCCCTTCTGGGACTGCTTCGGCCCGACCCGCTCGGGCTTCGGTCCCTTGACCTTGGCCCGTTCGCGGGCGGTCTTGCCCGTGTGGGCAACACCGCACCTGCCGCGGGTTTGGGCGCAGTTGGCCGCCGCCCAGAGATTCCGATCGCGGGCGCGCCGCAACGCGATAATATCGCGCGCGAATTTCGCCGCCTTAACGGCGGCAACAGCGTCGCGGAAAAACTGCTTCCGCCGCGCGATCGACCCCTTGAGAACGCGCAGCAGACCAGCCTGTATGGTCGCCTGACGGAGTTCCGTCAGAACGACCTCGGCGTCGTTCGGCTCTCCCTTCTTGAGGAAGTTTTTGAAATCGGCCACAAGGGCCGCTGCCTTTGTCGCCTTTTCGGCGACCGTCTTCTCGACCGCGGTGCGGTCGGGCTTGGCGGTCGCGCCGATCTTGGCGGCCGGTTTACGGGGCGGCTTTTCGGCCGCCTCCGTGGCCTGGCGCGCGCGCTCCGCCTCTTCAGCGGATTCGATGCGCCGCTGCGCCTCGACACCGGCGGAGACCAGAAACTTTTGTTCCTTGGTCTTGTTCGCCAGAATACCATCGTCGGCCTTTTCGCCGTTCTCCAAAACCCAACGGACGACTTCCCTGTCGTCCATGGGCCGAAGAGCCGGCTCCGCCTGGCCGGTGCTGTCCACCACCAAGGCCGGCGCGGAATGAACGAAACCGCGAACGGCGGAAATATTCTTCTTCATGGCATTTCCTTTCCGGGGAAATTTCCCCACGTTGCAATCGTGCTGTTCTGCAGAGAACCCGCAACAACAACACGATTCGCGAATGCCGCAAATAATTTTTCCGCGGAAAAATTATTTGCGGCACTAACGAAATTTGCATTATTTTTAATTATATGTCATAATTTTCCAATTGTTCGCTCTTTTCCAATTCTACACCGTTTCAGAAAGAGGCAATCTTATGGAATTTAGCAACGATCAGTTGGCTTTGGCATCCACTACCTGGAAAATATTGTGGTTAGAATTAAACCACACTGATCAGGAACGCTTTGACAAAGTTCGCCTTCCAACCCAGGAATTGCTTGATGAATTATCTTCTAAACCACCGCCTACATTTATCTGTTTAGCCGGGGAACCATTTATGTCTCCTGACAATGAAGATGGCGTCGCGGTAAAAATCTTTTTCGTTGGTCCAAATAACCGCGTGGCCTACCTTGGAACGTTACTGGATCCCCTCGCCCACGCGCTTGACCGCCAAAAGCGCATCATACGTCTTTTGGAAATTGATCCAGAATCGGCCATTCGTCTGGCAATTACCGACCCGCGAGCTCTTGTTCCGGATCCGATTGGATACCGAATTCGGGCTGATTCAGATGTCCTTGACACTGATACCGCAACTCGGGCAGTAAAAAAATTTCTGGTAAATAGGGCTCCGAAGTTGGTAAAATGCGCCATTGAATGGCTACCCAACCAAGAAGGTATTGAATTAGTGGAACGGATTAAGGCCCAAGCTAAAGCCCAATACGAACTTGGGTTATAATGGTCACCATGTCGTCCTTGCAAATATCTTTGTGAGGATTTTTTTTACATGTCATTGCGGGCCACAGCGAAGCAATCTGGATTGCTTCGTCGTTGCGACTCCTCGCAATGACGAGATTGTTGATTTCTCCCACTTAAACCCCGAAATAAAATTCAGGATCTAAGAAGAGAAGAGGAGCTTGGTAAACACATTTACGTGTAACACCGCGCTCCTCTTTTCAAAAACCAGGACATTTTTTTATCCAACGCCAACCTACTAACCAAAGCAGGTTGTCCCGAGCGTTGGAAAGACGTCATGTCTTTATTCGGCCTCCGGCCGACGGTCCGGCCCGATCCGCGCCAGGACTCTGTTCCTGGGCGGCTTCTCGGCCGCCTCCGTGGCCTGGCGCTCGTTGCGACGATCCATCGCCCGAACGAGTTCCTCGAAAAGAACGATTCCCAGCCCCGCCGCGACAACCCTGTCGCACACGGCCTGGAAAAACGCTTCTTCGACTCCGCAATCGATAATATCATCCGTGATATTATCGATTGAGATTCCCTTGACCGCACAATAGCGGTCGAGGAGCTTCTTGCCTTGCGGCGGGAGCTCCAAAGGAATCTCGTGAAGGCCGCGGCCAAAAGAGCCCGTCTGAATCGCGATCGCCATTTTCTTCTCCTTTTTTAAGGGCTCCCTGTAATGGCTGACAGGAAACCCATTTACTGGGAGGGGTACATGCGTATCCCTTCTTTCAAATCACTAAATCGCATTGTCATTCTGAAGATCTACTATAATTTCAAGAGTAGTCAGTGATTATTATTTACTAAAATAATGATTTGAAAGAAGGGAGGGAGTCGCAGAGTTTCGTCTCTGCTCCCCCGTCCCGATAAACCTAATTTTTTTCTTTGGGGAGCCCGTGCTCCCCTTCCCTTTGGGCCGCGCGAGCGCGCTCGGCCCAATAATCTCGTTGCGCATCCCAGTCCGGGCGGGACTGGGATGCCTCCCCCTTTTTCTTCCGGGCTTCACAGCCCAGAAGAATAGAAAGGAGGAGAAGAAATTTTTCCTTGCTCATTTTTTCCTTCCTCCGCCCAAATTTTGGCGGAAAAGAAAGTTTTCGGAAGTCGCATTGACCCCCTTCTTTCAAATCATCGTAATGTAACGTTCATGTCCCGATTACATCGAGGATCCGTGATTTTGCAAAACAAAATCCGGACAACCTCTAAAAAGGACAAATGTTACGATTACCCACGGTGACCTGAAAGAAGGGGAAAAAGTATGAATCTTGGAGCTTGAAGCTAGGAGCTTGAATAGAAGAGCTTGGTGAATAATGCCAAAGATCGTCATTGCGAGGAGCCCCGCCCGCGGGCGGGGCGACGAAGCAATCTTAAAAAAGCGAATTGAGATTGCTTCACTGTGGTTCGCAATGACGAAAAAAACTATTATTCACCAAGCTCATAGAATAGATGAATAGGGAATTCCCTATTCATAATTCTATATTCCATTCCAGATTCCAGCTACCAAATTCGAGATTCACGTTTTTCAGAGATTACCATAATCCCCTTCTTTCATTCCACTATTCGTATCATTCGGATGCTATTCGTAGATTAGGATCGCATCCGCATAGCGGAATAAAAGAAGGGTAGTAGACAAAAACTCAATCGCTTTCGCGTCTACTATTTTACCTTGGATGACCAAATGACTCTTAAGATTGCTTCGTTGTCCACGATTGCGATCGGGACTCCTCGCAATGACGAACGCATCCGCGTTAATCCGCGAATAAATCCGTGATTATCCGCGATTCGCGCCAAGCGCGAATGAATAAAAAGTAATTTGGTCATCCAAGATACGTTATTAAAATTGTCAAAATACTTTTCTTCCCTTTCGCTCGTTTTCGTTTCCTTCAAAGTTTGTCCGAGCTACTTACGAAGAGATTTCTGCATTCAAGGGTGGTTTAATTCCTTAAATGCAGTG
>MHOT01000014.1 GCA_001820175.1 Candidatus Staskawiczbacteria bacterium RIFCSPHIGHO2_02_FULL_42_22
TAATAGACCTGTCCCTAAATAAGATTTGTTACGAAAATTACAGATTTTGAGCTGGAAATTTGATAGAATTTTTCGGCTTGCCTCCAGGCCCGGAGATGGGGAAATTTGTTGCTACAAATTTACCCACATCTTGACCGAAACATTATAGCAAATTTTCGGCCAAAATATGGAATTTGCAGTAAAATCTTATATCTGAGTAAGAGAGGTAAAAGAGAAACGCATTTCTCTTTTGCCGAACGAGCGATGATATATGCTTTGCATATTTAGGGACAGGTCTAGTAAAGCAATGAGGATAACTTTTTTTGGAGCAACGCAAGAGGTAACGGGATCTAAATATTTGATAGAAAGCGGTGACTATCGCCTGCTTTTGGATTGTGGGATGCACCAGGGCAAGCGCAATATTTCCAACGAATTAAATAAGAAATTACCGTTTGAAGCCGGCACCGTCAATGCCATGATACTTTCGCATGCCCACGCGGATCACTGCGGAATGATTCCGGTGCTGGTCAAAGAAGGATTTATGGGCAAAATATATTGTACAGCGCCCACGGCTGACATTGCTAAATTTATTTTGGAAGACACGGCCAATATTTTCAAAGAGGACTCCCGGCATTACAATAAACATCTTCCAAAAGACGAAAATCCCATTGAGCCGATTTATACCGAGCAAGATGTCAAAAAAACGTTTGGCCATTTTGCGCCCGTGCCATATTTTAGATTAAGTCAGCGGTGGACGCAGCTTAATGAACATATTCGATTTAAATTTTACGATGCGGGGCATATTTTGGGATCGGCGGTGACGTTGCTGGAAATAACAGAGGATGGTGTTACCAAGCGCCTGGTGTTTACGGGTGACTTAGGTAGGGATTTTTTACCCATTTTACGGGACCCGGAATTTGTGCAAGAACCGGCCCAAGCCCTAATTATGGAATGCACCTACGGAGACAAAATCCATCGACCGGTGGCGGATTTAGAAAGTAATTTAAAAAGCATTATTAGCGAAGCTGTAAAAAATAACAGCAAAATTATTGTCCCGGCGTTTTCCTTAGGCAGAACCCAAGAATTATTATATGTGTTGCACAAACTGATTAATAAAAAAGAAATTCCCGCGTTGCCGATCTTTGTTGACAGTCCTTTGGCAAAAAACATTACCAGGGTTTTTCAGGGTTACACAGCCGATTTTGATGAAGCATTTTGGGAGGACTTTGGAGAAAAGGGGGAGTCAGCGTTTTTGTTTAAAAATTTAATTACTACGGCCTCGGTTGATGAATCAAAGAGCATTAACCGCAAAGAAGGGCCCTATATGGTTATTGCCGGGTCGGGCATGTGTGAAGGTGGTAGGATTTTACATCACTTAAAAAATAATATCGAAAATCCGAATAATATCATTTTAATTACCGGATACCAGGGGGGAAATACCTTGGGTAGGAAAATTCAGGAAGGAGTAAGTCCTGTTAGGATTTTCGGCCAAGAGTATGCGCCAAAGGCAAAAGTGATTACGTTGGACGAATTAAGCGCTCACGCCGACCAAAAGGATTTACTAAGTTACGCAGCCCATGTTAGCGGGCTTAAAAAAATATTTTTAGTGCATACCGAAATCCCAAAGGCCGCGGTGTTTAAAAATTTGGCACAAAAAGAATTTCCGTTGTTGGAAATTAATATTCCAAGCATGGGAGGGGAGTTTGAGGTATAAACTATAACCTCCAGCACTGTTTTGTAACTCCCCTGATTTGGTCATTGCGAGCCGCCCGCAGGCGGTGTGGCAATCTCAATATTGAATCAAGATTGCTTCGCTCAGTCAGCACTTTTGCAGAAAAATGGACGATCGTCCATTTTTCTGCAAAAGTGCTGACTGGCCTCGCAATGACGGCTTGGCCAGTGAGCAGTTACCGCGCCCCCGAATCAATTGACACAATTTAACTTTTGATGTATTCTTAGCGGAGTTCTTCATATTGCTCGACAAACGTCGGCTGAAGAGCGTTCCAACCTTTCAAGGGATAAAAGTCCCCAAGGAGAGAAGATGAAGGAAGTTCGTACGTTCGTCGGCATCGCTCGCGAGCAAGTCAACGCACTGTTTGGAGTGGTCGCGGCGATGGAAGAGATGCTTTCACCAAAAGGCAAAACAACGCTTCCCGACAATAACCACTGGTACTGCCTGCAGGCACATGTGCTCAATGGCGATCCCTGTTTCGCTCTTCTCAAAAATGGTTCTATTTGCACCAAACTTCTGGAAATCGAAAAAGCCCAGCTCCAACGCGACGGGAAATGGGTCGTCCAACTCGTGATCGAAGGAGCACAACGATACTCAGACGTTTCCTATGGCAGTTCGCCAAAGGAAATCGGAGATGCTTGGAACTCTTCTGGCCGTTGTGCAGCACGGGGCATGCTACTGATCCGTCCTGCCATCAGTTCTTGGATCGATATGGCTCTGGGTTTGGACTGCCGAGTCGAACCACTGTATATCGTACCCAGCGCTTAATTGGGTATACCGTCAAAATGTCGTGGGGCTACCAGTAATCATTTGCTGGTAGCCCCTTTTTATAAATATGAAACATATAAATATGAAACTCTTGACTTGTAATCTTGAATCGGCTATGATGAATTTAATACATAAGCGGCCGACGAGGCCGTTTTAAAAACCAATTTTATTGTAAAACAATAAAATTCGCGGATTAACGCGGATGAAACGCAGATAAACGCAGATTACGTAATCGTATCCGCGTAAATCCGCGTATTATCTGCGAATATCTGCGATTTTTACGAAGTAAAAATGATTCAAAAAGTGAAAGTGTTTTTTGAAGAAGTATATGTTGAATTGCGCAAGACCAATTGGTTGTCCAGGCAAGAGGTGTTGCGTTATACCTTAATTGTATTGGCTGTTACGATTATAGTGGCCGCCTTTTTGGGCGGTTTGGATTATGGTTTTTCAACTGTATTGAAGAGTTTTATATTTAAATAAATCCCGCGGAACTGTGCGGAAATTAACGCAGAACAACGCGGAACCGTTTCCGCGAAATTCCGCGTAAGATTCCGCGTAATTCTGCGAAGGTAAATGCCGAAGCAAGTCATAGAACAAGAAAAAAATTGGTACGTAATTCACACCTATTCGGGGTATGAAGATGCGGTTGCAAAAAACCTTAAACAAAGGATTGAGAGTTTGGCTATGGAAGATAAGATTTTTGATGTGATCGTGCCAAAAGAAAAAAAGATAAAAATTAAAAACGGAAAACGAAAAACCGTTGACGAAAAAATTTACCCGGGCTATGTATTGGTGCAAATGATTGTGGACGACGAATCATGGTATGTTGTCCGAAACACGCCGCGGGTAACCGGATTTTTGGGGGCGGGAACCACGCCTATTCCTGTGTCAGCAGCCGATATCGCTGACTTAATGAAGAGAATGGATAGCGGCGAGCCGGAATTTCAAATTGACTTTGAAATTGGCGCGCCGGTTAAGGTATTGGACGGACCATTTAAAGGATTTGAAGGTAAGGTGTCTGAAATTGACCAGGAAAAAGGAAAAATTAAGGTGCTGGTCAATATGTTTGGCCGAGACACGCCCGTGGAACTGGACTCGTTGCAGATTAAAAAAATTACATAAAGCGATCCCAATCTACGAATGACATCCGAATTATCCGAATAACGTAACGACGTATTAGGATCATTCGGATGAAGTATTAGGATCATTCGGATCGCTTATATTTATGGCTAAAGAAATAAAAGCGGTGGTTAAAATTCAAATTCAGGCGGGCAAGGCAACTCCCGCCCCTCCGGTAGGCCCTGCGTTGGCCCAGCATGGTTTAAATATTGCAGAATTTTGCAAGAGTTTTAACGATGCCACCAAAGACCAGATGGGCTTTGTTATTCCCGCTGAAGTGACCATTTTTAAAGACAGAAGCTATACCTTTAAATTAAAAACACCGTTGGCTTCGGAATTACTTAAAAAAGCCGCGGGCATTGAAAAGGGCTCAGGTGAACCCAATAAAAAAATGGTCGGAAAAGTCACTAAAGCCCAGTTAAAGGAAATTGCAGAAAAGAAAATGCCTGACTTAAACACTACTGATGTTGAGCAGGCAATGAAAGTGATTGCCGGAACCGCAAAAAATATGGGCATCGAAATCAAGGGCTAAAGGCCCTTGATTTTATTTCGATGCCCATATTTTTTGAGGGATGGGTCGGAAGGGAGGATTCCCTTCCGTGAAGGAAAACAATCCCATGAGCGGAGCGAATGGAGATGTTAGAAACCAAGGGTTTCTAAGGAGCGAGCTTGCCGAGCGACTAAATATATGGGGATTGAGGTTAAATGAGAGAAATAAAACTAAAAACAGATCATTGGTCTGTTTTTAGTTTCACGCCTAAAAATATTGATTTATATATAATAATATAGTATTATATTATTAGCCATGGTATGGCAACTTTGCCATGCCTTGAACCACAACATAGGAGCGCGTCATGAATAAGTTGGCGTGGAAGGCAATGAAGACCATCAAGCTCGGAACGGGGATGAAAAATGCCGATGACTTTCTGATGTCACTCGAGGAAAGCGGCGCACATGTCAGTGATTTTGCTACAAAAATCATGCAGAGTCCGAATTTCACGGTGGTCGAACATGAGGCAGAAATTGACATTGTCTTCATTTCTGTCGCCAAGCTCGGCATCACGGAAAAGAAAGTTCCACGCGAACAAGTCTACGCCAAAGCCAAAGAACTTGGCCTGGAGCTCTGTCCGAATGAAGTCGGTCCACAACTGCGTTTGCAGTACAACGACCAACCCGAACATGAGCGATTGCTTATCGCCATGGAAGGCGACGAAGTGTTTTGTCTTGAAAACAATGGTTGTAAGCCAGCTCTTAAGAATTGGCGAGCGCGTCCTGACAAGTGGTACAAGCACTATCTCTGCGCATTTGTACTCCCGCGTAAGTAATAACCCTAAGTCAATCGAGCAAAGCAATGATCGTCAGTAAGCCGTGTGATTACAACTTCAGTTGTGTTGCAGGGCTTTTTCTTTTTCAATAATATTATTGATATAATTTTTAGTAGGAGTATAATCATAGTTGAAAAAAATGAACTTGATAATTTGAAAATAAATTTTCTTTTCAATGGTAAAAAATTTATTGAGGATGCTATAAGAAATATGATGATAGAAGTAAAAGGATAAGAATAAAAAGCGCCCTACTTTTCGGTAGGGTGCTTTTTTATTTGCTAATTTTTTAAGATTTTTATATCATAAAATCGTTAATCTTCTAACTTTGAATTACGAAATTCTTTCGTAATTCAAATCCCCTAGGTTCTTTTACAATAAAGGAGAATGTAGTGCATATTCGCAGTTACTCCACGGAAGACTTGGAAAAAATCCTTACTATGGATGGAAGGCCTCCAAGTTCAAAAAGAAGAAGGGATAAATTCCGATTAGTTGAATATTGCGAGGCGTTCTATTGCTATGTTGCCGATGAAGGGGGATCTATTGTGGGATTTATTATTATGGAAGACATGGGTGATGCTATTTCCCACTACATGGTTCAGATTAATGTTTTAGATAAGCGAAAGGGCATTGGAAAAGCATTGGTTTTTAAGGTATTTGATAAAATTGGTCCGGGCGGGCACATTAGTTTGTGTGTTAATACAGACAATGATGGGGCTATTGGATTCTATGAATACATGGGGTTTGTGCGATCGGGATTTACTGAAGGATATCGGAAAGGTCAAAACAAATTTTGGTATCAGATTGATTTATAAAGCTTGATAAATAAAAGCCAGGGAATACCTTTTTTCTTGGCTTGTTTTTTTAGGAAACCTATGGTTTTTTATTCTATACATGTTAAGATGTATGAATTAATTAAAAAAATATGAGCAAAGATGATGAAAAAGTGCTGGTGGTTCCGGCCGATATTATTTTTAAAGATGGCCGATGGCAGGGGTTGAAAAAAGACAAGCCGGAACACTATTTAGATGTAATAAGAAATAATTACCAGTTTAGGCGTCGGGGAGATGTGGAGACCGACCCATCTTGGCAGCAAATTATCCCCTATATGTTATTTAGCTGCAAAGACAAATTTTTTATTTATAAATATTTAGGAGGGGCCGGAGAGAAGAGGTTGGTGGATAGTTACCAGCTGGGGGTGGGGGGGCATATTAACCAAGTTGATAGCGGCAACGGGGATATTTTGGAAGCTGGTGCTATGCGTGAATGGAATGAAGAAGTGGAATACCGGGGCAACTTTTTGGAAAAAAAATTAGTGGGAATTTTAAATGATGATTCCCGACCCGTGGAGTCGGTGCACTTGGGCCTGGTATACCACTTTATCGGCGATAGCCCGGAAATTTCTATTAAAGAAAAAGACAAAATGCAGGGTGAAATGGTGAACTTGAAGGACATTCCCGGGCATATAAAAAATACCGAGGGGGCGTGGATCCAGGTGGTGTATAACGAGTATTTATTAACATTATAGCTATGCCAAAAGGGAATTTTTTTGTTTTCGAAGGAATTGACGGATCGGGAAAATCAACCCAATCAAATTTGTTATCAGATTTTTTAAAAAATCAGGGGCGTAAGGTTGAAAAGATAGATTTCCCCCAATACGGGAAAAAATCAGCCGCTCTGCTGGAAAATTATTTAACAGGGCTTTATGGAACAGCAGAAGAAGTTGGGGCATACCGGTCATCTATTTTTTTTGCCTCCGATAGGTATGATGCAGGTTTTCAAATTAAAAAATGGCTTAATGAGGGGAAAATCGTTGTGTCGGATAGGTACGTTGTTTCAAATGTCGGGCACCAGGGTGGAAAGTTAATCCATAATAAACAAGAGTGGGAAAAATATGTTGATTGGCTCTACGATTTGGAATACAATATTTTTAAAATCCCAAGACCTGATTACACTTTTATTTTAAAAATTTCCCCGGAACTTTCGATGAAAATGTCTAATAAGATAACCGATCCGGAAAAAATAAAAAAAAGGATTGCTTACTTGGGCGATGATAAAAAACAAGATATCCATGAGTCCGACAAACAGCATTTAGCTGACACATTAGAATCATACATAGAAATTGCTAAAAAGTTTCCTGAAGAATTTAAAGTAATAGATTGTCAGCAAGATGAAGAATTTTTGCCAATCAATGTTATACAAGAAAAAATTAAAAAATTAGTTCAGGAAAAGATAAATTAAAAAATGAAAACGTATTTAGATGTGCTAAAAAAAATCATGGATGAGGGTGTTGACAGGCCTGACAGGACCGGGGTGGGCTCTCGCGCCGTATTTGGCGCGCCTATGCGCTTTAATCTGGCCGATGGTTTCCCTGCCATGACCACCAAAAAATTGGCGTTTGAGGCCGTAAAAGCCGAGTTGATTTGGTTTTTGTCCGGAAGTAGTGATAATAAAAAATTAAACGAAATGGGCTGCCACATTTGGGATGGAAACGCCAATGCCGATTACTGGAAGCCAAAGGCCAAATTTGATGGGGACTTAGGCCGGGTGTATGGGGTGCAGTGGCGCAGCTGGAAGTCGCCCTACAACGATACTCCTATTGATCAAATTGCCAATGTGATTAAAAAGTTAAAAGAAAACCCTCATGACAGGCGAATGATTGTCAGTGCCTGGAACCCGGCGGAACTGGATATGATGGCATTGCCGCCGTGTCACTTATTATTTCAGTTTTTTTGCGTAAATAACAAGTTGTCACTGATGATGTACCAAAGAAGCTGTGATACGTTTTTAGGCGTGCCGTTTAATATTGCATCGTATTCATTATTACTTTCCATGGTGGCGCAAGTAACAGGACTTGAAGCCCATGAATGTATTATTATTTTGGCCGATGCACATATTTATTTAAATCATTTTGAACAAGTTAAAGAACAATTGGCGCGCGATCCGTATCCGTTGCCAAAACTGTGGTTGAACCCCGAAATAAAAGATATTAACGATTTTAAGATGGAAGATATTAAACTGGTTAAGATGGAAGATATTAAACTGGTGGATTATAAGTATCATCCCAGCATTAAAGCGCCGATGGCAGTTTAGTGTGAATCTGGAATCTTGTATCTGGAAGCTGGAATAGAATATAGAATGATGAATGCACGAGAAATTCTCTATTCATCTATTCTATTCAAGCTACAAGATACTAGCTTCAAGATTCAGGTAAAATGATTATCTCAATCATCTCCGCATTAGGGGAAAACAGGGTTATTGGAAAAAATAATGGCTTGCCCTGGCATTTGCCGGCGGATTTTAAATACTTTAAAGAAAAGACCTTGGGCAAAACCATTGTCATGGGATTGAATACTTTTAAGAGTATTGGAGAAAAGCCATTACTAGGGCGCAAAAATATTGTTTTAAATAATGACCTAAATTATCAAGTGCCAGAAGGTTGTTTCTTGGCGCGATCAATTGATGAAGTGTTGGAAATAACAAAAAACGACGAGGAATTAATGGTATGCGGAGGTGCTTCGGTGTATAAACAATTTTTGCCGATGGCGCACCGATTGTATTTAACTTTAATTCACCAACCATTTGAGGGTGATACGTTTTTCCCTGAATTTAACATGATGGACTGGAAAGAAATAAGCAGAGAAGACCACGGGCCCGATCCAAAAAACGCCTATCGTTATTCGTTTGTGGTTTTGGAGGTAAAGTAAAAGGTATTAATGAATGAAATGAAAAATGCCCCGCGCGGATTAATATCCGAGCGGGGCCAGTTTGTTTATTCCTTTGTGATTTTTTTCTTCCACAGATACCAGGTTTTTCCCGGGCATTCTGTTTTGGCGTGGTCGCCGTGGCTGGTGACTGTTGCTTTTGAATTGAACGTCCGATAGTGGACAATCAATCCAGCGGTGGCACGAAGTTGAGCGTCCGAAGGCTCACGGATTTTTTTCTTACCATCTTCCTCGTATTCTTCGGAAAAGTTGCCCACGAGGCAGATTGCCACGGACCGGCAGTTGACCGACCACTTTCCGGCGTGCCAGGCGACGTGGTCAACGAACCACTTGCCGTCGATTTTTACGAGCGGCGAAAGTTCTGTCGTAACCTTACCGTCTGCATAGACGAGATGGTGATACCCGATGTATTTCTCCTTTCCGTCGACGATATGTCCGCTGTGGATCGTCAGACCCTTCACATAAGGGTCATCATCGGCACTGCGGTACCGTGGCGCGTACAGTCGTTCCTTCTGACCGGAATCGATGTCAGCGGGAATGGTGTCCGGCTTGGTGTCGGAGTGATGGATGACGATGGTGTCGAATGGTTGCCGCTGTGCATCCCAGTCAACGTACCAACTACCCTTTTTTACATCCACCTTAAACCACGGAGCGGCGCCGGTTTTGGTCTTTGCCTGCCACTCCTTCACGTCGTAGTCGACCATCTTGAAGACGATCGGTTCACCCCTTTTGACTTCAGGCGGTTTGGTGGATTCGTCACCGATGGCGACCCCCGCAAAAAACAGTCCGGAAAACAGAGCGACTAGCGGCACGATGCGGTTCACGAAAAATCCTCCAGAAGAAAAAAACTTGCTCTTGCTCCAGAAGCGGAAACAAGTCGCAAGTTTTTTTGTGCTGGAAATAATTATACTTGTTTTTCTGAAAATAAAAAGCCCCGGGCGAACACAGTTCGCCCGGGGCTGGGTTTCACTTGCCCTCCTTGGCTTTTTCGAGTTTTTGAACTCTTTCCTCGATTTTTTTCATGATTGCCGCCGATTCTTCGGCGTACTTGATGGCCAGTTTGTGCAGATCGTCATGATCTTTTATTTTAGCCGACATTAATTTTATCAGTTTGTTTTGTAGTTCGGAATTTTCTTGGAACTGCTCTGGGATTTTACTTTTCAACTCCACGTTTTTTTGGATGGCTTCAATGAGTTCATCTTGAAGCTCCATTCTTTGCTTCATTTTCTCCATGGCCTCTACGACCATTGGATGGACGTCATTGGCGCTTTGATCGACGCGGAAAAATATTCCCGCCGTAAACCCGACTGCTCCGCCGATGGTTGCCGAAACGATTGTCACCAGAGCCAGAGTTTTCAAGGAACTTCGCATCTTTGCCTCCGGAGAAGAGTGTGGAAAGTACACCAGTAACTATATTTACATAATTAATAAAAAAAGTCAATACTTTTCTTGGAAAAATTCACATGGTAACATTATTAAATGAAATCAAAATACACTCCAACCATCGGCCTTGAAATACACGCCGAGCTGAATACTAAGTCAAAAATGTTTTGCGGCTGTAAAAATGATCCGGATGAAAAACGGCCGAATTTTAATATTTGTCCCGTGTGTACCGCCCAGCCCGGAACCTTGCCGGTGGCTAATGAGGAAGCCGTAAAAAAGGTTATTAAGGCCGGCTTGGCTTTGCATTGCACCATTACCAGTGAATCAAAATTTGATCGCAAAAACTATTTTTACCCTGATATTCCTAAGGGTTATCAAGTTAGCCAGTATGACATGCCTATTTGTTCTAATGGTTACCTAGACATTCAAGTTGAAGATGAAGGGGAAGTCAAAAGTCAAAAATCAAAAGTCAAAAATCCAACTCAAAATTTAAAATTTAAAAAAATCGGGATAACGCGAATCCATTTAGAAGAAGATACGGGAAGCTCTATCCACCCCGAAGGCGCCGACTATTCGTTGGTAAATTATAATCGGGCGGGGACTGCGCTAATGGAATTGGTGACTGAACCGGATGTAACTTCGGGCAAAGAGGCGCGGGAATTTGCCGAAGAGTTACAGTTAATTTTTAAATACTTAGGTGCCTCGGATGCCGATATGGAAAAGGGATTAATGCGAGTAGAAGTGAATATTAGCGTCAGTAAAACCAAAAAATTCGGCACTAAAGTGGAGATTAAAAATTTAAATTCGTTTAAGGTGGTTGAAAAAGCTATTGATTTTGAAATTACCAGGCAAACAGAATTATTAGAAGCGGGGGAGAAGGTGGTCCAGGAAACGCGTGGTTGGAATGACAAAAAAGAAATTACATTTTCCCAAAGGGAAAAAGAGTCGGCGCACGATTATCGATATTTCCCTGATCCAGATTTACCGCCGATGCATTTTACCAAGGAATATATTGCAAACATAAAGGCGGAAATACCAGAACTGCCAGAAAATAAAAGAGAAAGATTTAAAAAAGAATACGGGTTAGAAGAAAGCCAAATAGAAATTTTTGTAACTCAAAAGGATTTGAGTGAATATTTTGAAAAAGTAATTTCTGAACTTGATGAATGGATTGATCAAAAAAATAAATCGGAATTTAAAAAGATTACCAAGTTGGCATCAAATTACCTCATTTCAGATGTACAAGGGTTATTAAGCGGTAAGGAATTTGATGAAAGTGAATTTAAAATTACGCCGGAAAATTTTGCCGAATTTATCAAAATGATTCATAAAAATGAAATTTCAAGCAAGGTAGCAAAAATGGTGCTGGCCGAAATGTATAATACCGGCGTTGACCCTTCAAATATCGTGGAAGATAATAATTGGGGTCAAATGAAAGATGACGGACAATTGGAAAAAATTATTACAGAAGTAATTTCTAAAAACCCAAAAGCCGTTGCTGATTATACGGCAGGTAACAAAAATTCTCTGCAATTTTTAGCAGGGCAGGTGATGGCCATAACCCGCGGAACGGCAAATCCACAACAAGTGCAGGAAATACTAAAAAAGGTGATGAAGTAGTAACTCTATCGCAAAAAGGAGAGTGTATGGAGCTTTATTATCTTAGAATTATTGCATTTCCGTGGATGCGCTGGGAAAGGATTAGAACTTTGGTTGGAATTCGTCGAGCCCTAAAAGAAGGGCCCGATGGGACTTATATTCTAAAAGTTCCCTTGGGCAGGCGTTGCTCATGGAGAAAGATTGTAAAAGAAAAGGGTAGGCGAGTATATCATGGGTGGCATCCTGAACTTGATGCGAGAGTTGATCGGCTCATTGATATCCATACTATCAAATAATTTATAATTGCCGGGGGGGGTCTTTGGGCTTATTAGCCAGAAGACCCTTTTTTAAAATTTTTTAATTAATTTTTCGGCTTCTTTTTTGTTTTTAACCCAATGAATTCTTTTGTCCCGTTTAAACCACGTCATTTGGCGTCTGGCGAATTGTTCTGATTCTTTTTGTATGCCATTCAGCATTTGTTGGTAGGTAATTTTACTTTGTAAGTATTGTGCGACAAAGCGGTATTCAAGGCCGAATTCCTCAAGGCGTTTGAAAGAGAGTCCCTGGCGGTGTAATTTTCTAACTTCGCTAATTATTCCCCCGATTCTTTTTTGTAGTCGTTTTTGGATTGATTTTTTCAGTTCCTCGGGTGATCTCTTGATGCTGATTTGTAGCACTGACCCTCCTTCGCTAAAAAAGCTTCGGAAGGGCAATTTAGGAACTGGTTTTCCAGTTCCTAAATTGATTTCAATGGCCCTGATTAATCTTCGAGGGTTTTTTGGGTCGATGGATTTTGCACGCATCGGATCCAGTTTTTTGAGCATTGAAAATAGCTGATCAGTCGTTTTCTTTTCCAATTTTCTACGTAGTTTCCAGTTTGGCTTAACTTCGGGAATTACCAAACCATCAACCACTGATTGGATATAAAAACCGGTTCCACCAACTAAAAAAGGGATCTTGCCTTTTGCCTGAATTTTTTTAATGGCTGTTTGGGCTAACTTTTGATATTGAGCAACCGTAAATTTCCGTTTGGGGCTGGCCACATCTAAAAGGTGGTGAGGAATACCCTGCATTTCTTTTTTGGTAATTTTACCCGAACCAATATTAAGGCCTCTGTACACTTGCCGTGAATCGGCGGACACAATTTCGCCATTAAATTTTTTAGCAAGGTAAATTGATAAATCGGTTTTTCCCGAAGCGGTAGGACCCAATATAACAATAAGAATATTCATTTTTATTTTGCCAAAACGCCCCGAAGGGGCGTTGGCTTGTCAAATGTTAAATGTTAATGGTTAATTGTTCATCATAGTTCGTCCTTCTTTTCCTTGATAAAATACCTCCAGCGTTCTATGAATTCCACAAACACCGAAAATGGCATATCGATCAAGGCATTGAAAAATGCGCTAAAGGCGTTGTAGCGCTTCCATTTATTGGACATCCATTGACCGGCGCCCGTTACCGGCAAAAATAATATGTCGGATGCAAATGTTAAGAATCCTCCGGATTCCTCTTCTACCGTAAGTTCTTTCGCGCGTTTTTGCACGGCGGTTCCGGCAAATAAAATAAGTGCAATAAACACCATATTGATAACAATGGATGGCATATCCAGTTCAATATATTTAAATACGCCAAAAATAAATCCAAAAGAAATACATGCTCCCAAAAGATAGATCAGGGAAAGAATGGCAGTGGTGATAAACCCTTTTTTCTTGGAAATTTTTACTTCATAGGTGTCGGGTTTATCTTTTTGGTAAAATATTTTCATAATTTCCACAACTACAATGTTGATATTCTTTTTTGAAGGCGGCTTGATGCTAAGCACTAAAAACGCCATAAGCGCAGTAGGAATAAAGACGTCGATGACCAAGCTCAGCCAGCCAAATTTTTGGCTAAGTATCTTTGATAAAATAATCAGCAAAACGATCACGGTTAAAATTTTTGTGACAAAAATTGACAGAATAGAATATATTGCCGCTCGGTTAATTTTGGCCTTTAAATCGACTAATCTTTTTTGGTAGGCGGTTTTTATGTATCCTTCAAGGATGGATGGGTCGTTAATTTCCTGACTGAT
>MHOT01000015.1:0-5390 GCA_001820175.1 Candidatus Staskawiczbacteria bacterium RIFCSPHIGHO2_02_FULL_42_22
ATTTGGCTTTCCTTTTTTCATATGTTTACTTTACCTCTTATTGACCTGGTAAGATGCCTATATTATTTATTGGCAACAGGCGCAAAAACGCTCTTCCCGTTATTAGATTACTATTTACTGCTCCCCAGTACCTTGAATCAGAGCTAGCCCTTCTATTGTCTCCCATTACGAAATATTCATCATTTTTCAATTCAAAATGTGTTACATTATTTGCCGTATTTTTTACATAAGGTTCATCCAATATGAGGATACTTTTGTCACTTCCGCTTGTGATGGTCACTGTGCTATCTTTTATATCTACTATTTCATTAGGTAAGCCAATTATTCTTTTAACAAAAAATTTTGTTTGATCTTTTGGGTATCGAAAGATGATAATGTCTTGTCTTTTCGGGTCCGTTAACTTGTAAGAAATCTTATCCACTATCAAATAATTTCTGTTTTCAAGCGTCGGAACCATGGAACTTCCGGATACGACGAATGGCTCTGCCACTAGAAGTCGGATAGGAATAACGATAGCTAGAGCCACAAGCGCAAAACGCGCCAACTCCCAAAATGATTGCGCCGTGGTTTTTGCTCCAGATTTTTCCTCTTCCATGGCTGGTATTGTAGCACAAAAAAATCTTGACAGTAAATAGTAATTTGTTTTTTAATAATTTTCATCTAAATTTGCCTTAAGACAATTTGAAGTGTATTATTTGGATATGAAAATAGTAGCTGGTTTGGGAAATCCGGGCAAAGAGTATGAACACACTAGGCACAATGCGGGACGCATCGTGGTTGATTTGATATCAAAAAGAATGGCCGATACAAAGATAAAATTTCAACTTAAATTTTTGATGCCGGATAACTTTATGAATAATTCCGGCCCCGCCGTCGCCAA
The DNA here is from genome assembly GCA_001820175.1 of Candidatus Staskawiczbacteria bacterium RIFCSPHIGHO2_02_FULL_42_22. Classification (GTDB taxonomy): domain Bacteria; phylum Patescibacteriota; class Minisyncoccia; order Minisyncoccales; family Staskawiczbacteraceae; genus VGLO01. Next base: position 881 of record MHOT01000015.1, read on the forward strand.
GGCTCTGGCGGGCAAGAAAGCCTTCAGGGATTTAATTGTGATTTACGACGATATTGATTTACCGTTAGGCAAAATGAAGATTTCCTTCAATCGCTCTTCTGGCGGACACAATGGTCTAAATTCTGTTATCAAAGCTTTGAAGAGCCAGGAATTTCTGCGCATTAGAATCGGTATTTCACTAGCCACTCCATCCGGGAAAATCAGGAAGCCCAAAGGTGAGAAAGCCGTGCTCAATTTTCTGCTAGGAGAATTTAAAAAATCTGAACTTGATGTTCTCAAAAAACTTTCAAAAAAAATAGCCGAAGCAGTAGAAATGATTTTCACCGAAGGCAAAGATAAAGCCATGAGTTTGTTTAATAATTAAATTTCCTTTACTGCCTCAATGATGATGCTTTTTTCGCCATTTCTGTCGGATATTTTTCCGGATAGAGCGATGCATTTTTCCGCTACTAGTATATCTATGGACTCTCTGAAAATTGAAGGGAAAGCTACCGCTTCTATGGAGTCTGTCAGGTCGGCCACTTTCAGGAAAGCCATTCTTTCGTTATTCTTGGTAACTACAGCTCGAACTCCTTCTATGATTCCAGCAATTGTTACAGACACTCCGTTTCCTAAGGTTTTTTCTGGATTCTCCTTTATTTTTTTTATATTAATATCTCTATTTTCTAATTTATCGCGAATACGGTCCAGGGGATGTCCGGAGATATAAAGACCCAATAATTCTTTTTCCCAAATTAATTTCTCTGTCTGTGAAGCCTCTGGCGCCGATTTAAGTTTAAAAGACGGTGGCTCCGTTTTTAAATTACCAAAAAGGGAAACCTGATTTTTGCTTTGCATATTTCCTTCATGGTTATAGGAAAGCATTCCTTCCAAATTTGCTAAAAATACTCCGCGGTCGCCCCAATCATCCATAGTGCCGGATTTAATCAGTGCTTCCATTGATTTTTTATTCAAATTTTTATGTTTGACTCTTTCCAAGAAATCAGCGATGGATTTAAATTTGCCATTTGATTTCCGCTCGGCGATGATTGAATCAGCGATGTCAGTACCTAAATTTTTTATGGTATAAAAGCCAAATCTTACCTTCTTGCTTCTATTGACGTTGCTGATTGGTGTATCTTTTTCTAGTGGTAAGCAGGTAAATCCCCCGTAGCTCTCATTGATGTGCGGAGGAAGGACAGCAATATTCATATTTTTACATTCGTTAATTATTTCAGAGATTTTTTCTACATCGCCGGACTCAGCGGTGAGTATTGCGGTCATATATTCAACAGGATAATTTGCCTTCATATAGGCTGTTTGATAGGCGAGCTTTCCATACGAAGCGGCGTGAGCTTTATTAAATCCATATGCCTGAAATGGTTCAAAAAGTTTCCAGAGCTTATCAGCAAATTCTTGAGTTTGTCCATTTATCACTATGCCTTTTGTAAATTTTTCATACTGGGCTGCCATTTCTTTAGGAATTTTTTTTCCAACTGCTTTACGAAAGCTGTCCGCTTCCTCCCAGTTGTACCCTGCAAGCTCTATTGCGCAAAATAGCAAGTCATCTTGATAGACTATCAGTCCGTAAGATTCTCCTAAAAATTTTTTCATTCTCGGGTCTAAGTATTTTACGAGTTTGGGATTATGCTTGCGCTTTATATATTCTGGAATGGATTCCATTGGTCCGGGACGGTACAGGGCCACCATGGCGTTGATGTCATGGATGGAAGTCGGCTTTAATTCCTTTAAGTATCTTGTCATACCGCTGCCATTTAACTGGAAAAGTCCTTCCGTCTGTCCATTTGCGAGCAAGGTAAAAGTTTTTTCATCATCAAGTGGCACGTGCTCTATGTCTATATTTATATTGTAAAATTTTTTTACTAAATTTACCGCGTCGGCCAAAATCGCCAAATTTCTAATCCCCAGGAAATCAAATTTTAAAAGCCCAGCTTCTTCGGCGCTATACATATCATATTGAGTAATTATTTTTCCGCCCTTCGGGTCATATTGAGTTGGCATATATTCATATATTGGAGTTGGAGCGATAACCACTCCCGCTGCGTGTACCGAAATATGTCGCACGCATCCTTCCAATTTTTTTGCCAGATCTATTATTTCTTTTGTGTCTTTTTCGGTTTTGTAAGCATCACGCAATTCTGGCACAATTTCCATTGCATGCTCTATAGTCATCGGGAGTCCCTGGGAGCCCATCGGAATCATCTTGGAAAGTCGATCGCCAATTGTATATGGATGTCCTAAGGCTCGGGCGACATCGCGCACAGCTCCACGCGCCATCATTGTGCCGAATGTTCCAATCTGCGCTACTTTGTCCTCTCCATATTTATGCTTGGCATATTCAATCATTTCATCCCTTCTGTTGTCGGCGAAGTCCATATCAATATCCGGAGGCGAAGGGCGGAAAGGATTCAGGAATCTCTCAAAGGGGAGTTTATATTCTATCGGGTCTATATTTGTAATTCCTAACAAGTATGTCACCATTGAGCCGGCTACCGAGCCCCTAATGGTGGTCAAAATTCCATTCTCCTTGGCATAATTCAATAAATCTCCCACTACCAAAAAGTAAGGAGAATATCCTTTATCAAAAATTATTTTGAGCTCATATTCTATACGTTCCCTTACTTCTGCACTTTCCTTTAAATTTGATTTTTGAAGCCCGACATAAGTGAGTTCGCGCAATTTTTCGTCATAGGTCATATTGTCTTCAATTTTAAAGTCAGGGAATACCCAGCGACCAAGCTCTAGTTCTAGACTACACATATCCGCTACCTTTACGGTATTTTCTACTGCTTCAGGAGTATCTTTAAAAAGTTCTGTTGCTTTTTCACTGCTTATAAAAGAATAATCGTCTTCACCGAAAGAAAATTTGTTCTCATCTTTTATATCAGAATTGGTTTGTATAGCGAGCAAGGTGTCGTGAGCTTTGTTGTCGTCTTCACAGGGGTAATGCGAGTCTATAGTGGCTACCAAGGGGATATAGAGTTCTTTACTGAGCGCGATTATGCTCTCGCGAACTTTTTCGTCATCTGGTACCTTTGAATGCTTTTGGATTTCTAGAAAATAATTTTCTTGGCCGAAAATTTCTTGATGTTCTTTTATTATTTCTTTGGCTTTTTCTATGTCATGATTCGCTAGGGTACGGGAAAGTTCTCCGCCCAAACATCCAGACAGAGCGATGATTCCATCAGAATATTTTCGGAGTATCTCTTTATCCATTCGGGGTTTGTAATAATAACCTTCAAGGTTGGAAATGGTTACTAATCGCATCAGGTTCTTATAACCTTGAAAATTTTTTGCAAGCAAGGTAAGGTGATATCTTTTGTTGTCTATGCCGACCTCTTGGTCCAAGCGGGAACGATTGGCCACATAAGCCTCTACTCCGATGATTGGTTTGATACCGGCTTGTTTGGCCAGTTTATAGAATTCAATAGCTCCGTACATATTTCCATGGTCGGTGATGGCCATAGCGGGCATTTTGAATTTTTTGGCCAAATCTACCAAATCCTCAAGCTTTGAAAGCCCGTCCAAAAGGGAATAGTGTGAATGGGTGTGGAGATGGATGAAGCTTGCCATGTTTTTATGATAGCATATATGGGGTATCATATAACAACAGCGTTCGGACAAAATAGAAGAGCTTTTGCTTTGCTCCTCTCTTGTTGTTATAATATATTTATGAAAAAAATTCGTGTCGGTATCAACGGCTTCGGCAGAATAGGCAGAGCATTTTTAAAAGTCGCGTGGGATAGGCCGGAAATTGAAATAATTGCCGTAAACGATTTGGGAAGCGTGGAGAATATGGCATACCTGCTCAAGTACGATACTGTTTATCGAGAATGGAAGCATCCCGTGCGAGCTGAAAGCTCTAACGGGACAGGTGACAATTATATTATTATTGGTGATAAAAAAGTAAAAGTTTTAGCGGAGAAAGAACCGAGCAATTTGCCATGGAAAGATTTGGGTGTGGATGTGGTAGTGGAATCTACTGGTCTTTTTGTGACTTATGAAAAATCAAAAGCTCATTTGGATGCGGGCGCGAAAAAAGTGGTGATTACTGCTCCCGCTAAAGATGGCGATGGGACAATAAACGGAGAGACTATTTTACTAGGTGTTAATGAAGAGAAATTCGGCACTTGCGACATAACTTCTAATGCGTCCTGCACTACAAATGCAGCGTCACCACTTATAGCAATTTTGGATGAAAGTTTGGGTATTGAAAAGGCAATCCTAAATACCGTGCATGGGTACACTGCGAGCCAAGCGCTGGTGGACGGGCCAAGCAAAAAAGATCTTCGTGAGGGCCGTGCGGCGGCGCAAAATATTGTACCTTCTTCTACCGGGGCGGCGATAGCGGTAACGAAAGCATTCACAAAACTATCAGGACTTTTTGACGGCATATCCATCAGGGTTCCTGTGCCAGCCGGATCTATTGTTGATATAACTTTTATTGCCAAGAAAAATACTACAAAAGAAGAAGTAAATGAAATTTTAAAAAAGGCGGCGGGTGAGAAAC
>MHOT01000015.1:5431-5536 GCA_001820175.1 Candidatus Staskawiczbacteria bacterium RIFCSPHIGHO2_02_FULL_42_22
TCCTCTGATATTCTGGGTAGTCCTTATGGCTCTATTGCTGATTTAAAATTGACTAGAGTAGTCGGCGGAAATTTAGTGAAGGTAATGGGCTGGTATGACAACGAA
>MHOT01000016.1 GCA_001820175.1 Candidatus Staskawiczbacteria bacterium RIFCSPHIGHO2_02_FULL_42_22
GCCACAGCAACGAAGCAATCTAAATGTGAACGGAGATTGCTTCGGTTGCTACCTCGCAATGACGATGCGGAGGATTGTTTCCGAACAGCGCCGCTTTTTATTGACATCACTTTATATTTATCATATATATTTATAATCAAACAAAAAAGTTCCTTAACAAAAAAAAGGGGGTGCTTGCATGCATGAATTAATATATTTCCTGTTGAAAACCGTGCCTGACATCCTTTCATGGGCGCTTTTGTTACCATTTGAATTGCTCCTAACCTTTACTAGCTGGATGCTTAAAAAAATATCCCGCATTAAAAAAGTGCATCGAAAAAAGCAAGAAATTATTACATAGTCAAAAAATCAAAAAGCCCCGGCTTTGACCAGGGGCTTTTTTTATTATCATTAGACCTGTTGCGTATTAAGGATTTACTGCAAATTGCATATTTCGGCCACAAATTTGCTATACCTAGTATAATGTGTCGCTCGTTCGGAAAGGAATAATTGCGATTTTTCCTTTCCTCTCTCGCTTAGCACATTATAATTTTTCGGTCAAGATGTGGGTAAATTTGTAGCAACAAATTTCCCCATCTCCGGGCCCTCTAGGCAAGCCGAAAAATTCTATCAAATTTCTGATCCAAAATCTTCAATTTTCGCGACAATCCTTAATACGCAACAGGTCTATTAACTCCTTTCTCCGAGAGTAACCTCAATATTTATTTCTTTGCCATCCCGCAACACCTTTAAAGTTACCTTATCTTCGGGTTTATACTGTTGAATGATGCTTGCTATGGAGTTATGTAGAGTAATTTTTTGACCATTTATTTCCAATACTACATCCTTTTCCTTTACCCCCGCTTTTTCTGCTGCCGAGCCGGCCGACACCGCCGCTTCGCCGTTGCTTCCCTTTAATACCAAAGCACCGTAATCAACCGACAGGCCGTGTTTTTGTTTGACCTCATCATCAATTAACAGATACCTTACCCCCAAAAACGGATACACTATTTTGTTAGTTTTTACAATCTGCTCAATGTCTTTTTTGGCAATGTTAATGGGTATAGCAAACCCAATGCTTTGCGCTCCGTCAGCCATGGCGGTGTTTACCCCAATGACCTCTCCTTTTAAATTAATCAACGGCCCGCCGGAGTTTCCCGGATTAATTGCCGCATCGGTTTGGATAATTCCTTCAAGGTTTTCAGAAAATCCCTTGGCGCCAAAGGCCGATACATTCCGGCCCAGCCCGGAAACAACGCCCACCGACACCGTATTGCTAAATTCTCCGAGTGCATTTCCAATGGCAATAACCCCTTGGCCAATTTGTATGCCATCAGAATCGCCGATTTTTATAGCCGGAAATGATTCGCTGCTGTCTATCTTTATAATCGCCAAGTCCTGAACGGGGTCCAGCGCCACCACCTTGGCAGCATATTTTTTCCCCTCATTGGTAATGACCGTATAATCCGCCTGCTTATCTGAAACCACGTGCTTATTGGTCAGCACCAGCCCATCAGAAGACACCAAAAATCCGGACCCCGCCCCGACCTCCTGGTGCTTGGTGCCTTTTTGCACCGGTACCGGAACCTCAAACCCGAACGGCGAACCCTCGCCAAAGGGATTAATAAACTGCTGTTCATAGACCGGCAAGTTTTTGGAAATCACAATGCTTACCACTGAAGGAGAAGCGCTTTTTACCGAATCTATGATCGCTTGTTCATAGGAAATTTGCGAAACGTATTCTTGGCCACCAACTTGTAACTGCAACTCTTTTGTTGTTTGCTGGCCTTCAAGCGCACCACGTTCAATTTTTTTTATCCATGAAGCGATAGGATTTTGCAAAACCCCGGGCGCAAAAAATTCCACGTAATACAATGCGCCCATAAGCAAAACCACCAACAACAGGGCGATTTGAAATCCTTTATTTTTGGCGAACTTTAAAAATGTTTCTTTAAAATTAATGCTGGGTAATTCGTACATAGGTTTAAAAACGTGAATCCTGAAACTTGCTTTTAATAAGGGATTTCAGGATTCACGTTTAAAAATATTGAAAAATTTTTTCGCAGGCACTATCTTCAATAAATAATGGTTCTGGATATTTTTTGTTCTCCGATAAAAGGCCTCGTACTACCTCGGGAATTTGATTGAGATTTTTTACCCGCACCCCCAAATTATTTTTCTCTAAAAATTCTGTATTAAATTCCTCCTGTCCGGGGATGGGGTTTACTACCACCAATGGTTTTGCCAACGCTACGCATTCCGATACCGTTAAACCACCTGCTTTACTTACCACTACATCTGAAATTTTCATGTACTCTTCCATCGTATTGGTCCATTTTTCAAAGCAAAAATGCTGGTGGCCGGAAAAATTATTTTTCATAGCATCATACAATTCCTGGCTACCATTGGCAATCCCCGCCACATTTATTTTGGGGTCCAGAGCCAGCAAGTTCTCAATTAATGCAATTAAATCGCGGCTGGATATTTGAAAAGATGTAATTAATAGTACGACCGGCAGATTATTTTTGATGCCATATTTTAACTTCAAATCCCCGATATTTTCCTTTACATAAAACCCGGGATTAATAGGAATGCCGGTAATTTTTATTTTCTCTTGTTTAATACCTACATTTTTTAAATCATCGGCCACATCCTGGTGCGCGACAAAATAGTAGTCCATGCAAGAAAATTTGTAGTAGGGATGGCCATGGTAGTCCGTCACCACAATTCCCATGACAATGTGCGGAAACTTTTTTTTGACGGCTCCGATAAACAACGGCAATATTTCCACATTGGTGAAAATAATGGCATCCGGTTTTTTTTGGTAAATGTAATTTTTTACCTTGGAGTTAAACAGTCCCCGAAAAAACACTGTCTTTTTTGCCAAGTGGTAGGCCGCAGGATAATTATACAGTATTTTCCATACGAAAGGGAATTTTTTACTTGCCGCCCCATACATGCCTTGGGCGTATTTTTTCAAGGATGGATCAATGGCGGTAATATCAACATGTTCTGCGTTCATCTCTGGCACGTGTTCTTTGGCATAATCCAAAAGCGCCTCACCGGCCCGCACGTGCCCGAATCCCCCGGTCATAGACATAATCAGGATATGTTTTTTATTCATGCTGACTAAACTTTAAAATAATAACATATAAAACTACAACAAAAATAGTTGCAAAAATATCATTGGTAACGCCGTTAAAAAAGTTATCGAAAAGATATGCTAAATCTAAGATGTTAAAATAATTTATCAAAGAAAAATCCCCTGACATTAAAAAAGCATATAAAAGGATTGCTACGTGCGCTACTGCTGAAAATAACAGCAATAATAATAGAGCATTAATGTATTTATTATTTACAATATTGATATTCATATAAAAATTCTCTCATCAAAAAACTAACAGCGCCAAACCTGCCACTATCAAGAATATGGCGGCCATTTTCTGGATAATTATTTTTTTGGAAATATCCTCTTTGAATATCTTAGGTAAAAATAAGGAAAAAAACAAGGTTATGATAAATAAAAAAACATACTGGATGCCTCGCAACGAATTGATAGTCGCCAGATAAGAAAGCGGTACCAGTGCTATGGCAAGAGACTGCAAGACACCGGCAATACCGCCGGCAAATTGGGCGGAAACAAAAATGGTTCCGCTTTTTTTATCTAAGTTTGCTTTTTTTGTAAATAACTGCTTCCGTAATTTTTTACTAAAAAGGAGCAGTAATACCAATACAAAACATGCCAGGCGCATCCAGATAAGTCCCTGTAAAAACGGCTGATGTAAAAATACTATTTTAGAAAAGATGTAATCCAAAGAAAACATCAGGGAGGAAAAAGATATTAAAAACACGTAGTGGAAAGTAATTTTGATTTTTTTCTCTACGGAAATAAGGATGCTTCCCGAAACTAGCAACACAAAAGCCAAAAGATTCATCCCGGAAACCACTCCCGATCCCCAAAACGCCAACGTTAGCATCAGTATTAATATCGGTTGCAAAGCCCCGATGGTAGTCATGACCCGGGATACATCAAACCTTTCCAAAGCCACAAACATGGCATACAGCCCCAGCACATACACCGTTGCTTCCAATAAAATCCATCCTAGTGAAGCGGGATCGGGAAAGCCGAATTTGGTAAAAGGTATCAAAAAAATAATCAGGATGTTTAACATCCCCACATAAAAAGTGTAGAGTTTTGCGTTCGGGACGCCCCTTAATACCAGCTTGTCCCCAAACGAGGCCAAACTAAAAAAGAGGTATGACAAAATGATAATGATTAGCCAGGAAAACATTTTTTATATGGTTTTTTTTGAAATACTTTGAATTTTATCCTTATAATATCCTCGTTGTTTTTCGGGTAAACGTTCAGCCACATGAGCCATTACATAATCAATACCACTAAGTTCAGTATTATTTTCATCTAAAGATAATGGTTCGCCTATGCTAAGTTTTTTCTTTCCCGAAGTCCTGTCTTCTATAAAGGCCACTGGCATAATTGGCAGCTCCTCGCCGGTTAATTTTTTGTATTGTCGTACAATCAACTCCATCATAGCAGAATATGCTTTTTTTAATTCTTGTTTTTCCCGCGGAGCCAGTGCTGACCCCTCTGGATTTAACCAAAGACCTTCCGGAAAAACGCATACAGAGTCGCCCTTCAAGAGCAATGCCACTGCGGCGCGCACAAATTCGGTATTTATTGGTAATTTACCTTGTTCTTCCATCCGTATTATTTCTTCAAATACCGCTTGGGCATATTTATCTTTTTGAAGCCCCATTGCTTCTTTTTTATCTTTCAATGAAAGGTTCGACAAACTCTCCTCAATCGGAATTCCCCCAATTTTTTTAAAAAACCACTGAAGCCACGGTGATCGATCCCACCAAATCTTTTTTCCGATCGCAATATGTAAATTTTTGAAAGTACCCATCAGCGCCTCTGGTTCTCCGCCACCGGGGTGATTACAAACGACAAAGTAAGGCCCCTTTTTGGGAATGTTTTCCCGCCCCTCTGTTTCCACCCTGCCAAACATGGATACCAAACCAATAAGTGCTTTTGAAATAATATCTTTTTTCCCACGCAAGTGTTTTGGAAAATAACGCTCTTGATATTTTTTAATCTTTTCTTGTCTAAGATCGCTGTTTTCTTTTAGATTTTCCCATGGATTCTCCTGGTCAGCATCTTCTATTTCCCCCTTCAGTTCTTCGATTTTCTTTTCTACCTGTTCCACGCTTTTTTGTTCCAGCTCCCTTCTTTTTTCGTCACCCAATAATGACTCATGCTGATGTTCTTGAACCGATGGCTCATTTGCCACACGTTCTTGATTTGGCACCTTTGGCGCTATTTCTTCTTTTTCTGACATAGGTTTTTACTACAGTATCAATTTTTTCATTTTATACACAGACGTCTTTACTATTATTTACCCACCGAAAAACCGCTTCAACCAACTTTTTTTACCTCCTCCTTGCTCCTCTTTTTTTGATTCCGCATCACGTTCAGCGCGTTCTTTTTTTTCTTCTCTTTCTTTATCCTCTTTATATATTTTTTTTCTTGCTTGAGCATATTTCATTTCAGCATCTTTTGTTTGCTGAGCGTTATCTCTTTCCTCTTTGGTAATGAGCAATTCTTTGGTGGCACTATCGCTTTGCACGGTTTTTTCCACTTCATTGACCAGGGCTAAATATGCTTTCTGATCCTCAAATTCTTCTTCGCTGACCGGTCTTTTTAGCACCTCTTGCAGGGCACCTACAAGACGTTCCTTTGTTATAAAACTGGCGCCCCCGTCTTTAGCACCAAAAAAACCCAGCACAATTACTTTCGGATTATCGGATTCCCACCAAGAATTTTCATATTTTTCCTTTTTTCGCTCTCTTGCCTGGTCTGACTTAACATCATTTTCTGCTTTTTGTGCTTTTGCTCTTTCCTCTTTTTCTTGGGGAGATAATTTCTGAAACTCCGCTTCTTCTGGGGTCAAAAAATATCCGTCCTTAAAAACCAATTCTCCAGCGACAACCATATCTCGCACTCGCTGCCGTTCTTGATCAGATGTCAATTTTTGCAATGCCACTTCTTCGGAATTAGAATCATTGATTTCTTCTTTTAATGCCGTGATTTCTTGGGGTGCCCTATTTGCTTTCGTCCTTTCCCAGTCGGCTTCTTCTTCCAGTGCCTTCATTTTATTAGCACCCAATAAAGAGTCACTTGAATTTTCTTGAACCGGAAGCTGATTTTCTAAATCATTATTTTCCGGCCCCTTTTTACCTGTTTCCTGTTTTCTTGGCATAAGTTTTATATTTTTAATGATATTGTCTCATTTTAACTCTTCTGACCGAAAATACAATGTAAATAAAAAACCAGGAACCCTGTCCTGGGAAAATAAACGGGGGAGACGGATAAGCCAATCCGCTCCCCCAAAGATTTACAGATAGCGGCCAAAGAGCTCTTGGGCCACCTTACAGATTACCCACGCCGTGTAAACGGCATGGGCAACCACGGCGGCGACGATAAACGCCACTACCGCCAGGCAGATCAACAAAATGACCCACCAATCCATAGCTTCTCCCTTTAGAAAACCGCGTCTATCTCCGCACACTGCGGAAAGGGGCTCGACGCTGACGCTATTTTTTACCCCTATGGGTTGATTATAACACATAACAAGATATCTTGTCAAACACGACCGCGCCGGCCGACTCAACCACCCCTACCTAAACAATTCCTTTGCAGTATTCCAAATTTCGGGTCTTGCCTGTTTTTCTTTCAACCAAAACCACCATTCGGTTCCCCAGAAATAAAATGTATCCAAGCCCGTGGCCTTGGCGTATGCGATATTTTTTTTAAATTGCGCTAAATTCATGGTCTTTTCCTGCTCATCCAAAGAAACTTCTGAAAACGGCTTAGGGGCCCAGGGCTCCGCCTGCAATTCAACTCCTATTACTTTTTTACCAAAAAAATAATTAATAATTTGGGCCCTACGCCAGTAAAAAACAGGAGGTACGGGGAATTTAAAATAAAAACCAATCTTGTCAGTCACATGAAACCACGCGCTCCGGTACGTGGTAACCCCTACGATATCGCCAATGTTGGCAACCGCAAGCCACAGGGATTGTTCCCCTGAATCAGAAACCACCACCGGCCGCGAAGGATCAAGTGATTTTATCAGAGCAATTTCTTTTTTTAAAAATGCCTTATCGTACCACGGGCATTTTCCGAAACGAAACAACGGCTCGTTTTCGGCCTGCCAGGCAATAATTGCCGGTGAATTTTTATAGCGCAACACCGTTTCTTTCACATATGCCAAAATTTCTTCTTGCTGCGCTTGTTTTGGCATGCCGCCTGCCCACCCGGGCACATGGCATTCTGGCCATCGGCCGGTTTTCATGCCTACCACGTAAAGGATATTTACATGATAATCCTCTGCTTGGTTTACCTGCCAGTCGGTATCGGTAAAATCAAAGACCCCTTTTTTTGGCTCAACAACATCCCAATTGGTAATTAATTTTATATTTAAAGCCCCCAAATCTTCCAGCAAAGCCAAATACAATTGCTTCCAGTCAAGGCCTAAATCTACTGCCTGCATTTGCGAAAAATTAACACCCCAGGTTATCTTTTTTTGCTTTGGGGCGCGACCCACAAAAAAATAGCAACCAGCTATTAATCCCAATGCCACAAGGATCAATAAAAAAAATATAAGAATCTTTTTCGCGCGGGCCATAACATTAATTTTTAATTTTGATTTTTTAATTTTGATTTTTGAATTATTTGTTCTATATTATACGTTCCCCTTTTTTCTATCTCCACAAATCCTTGCATGGCCATTTCGGCAAAGTCGCCCCCCTCCAGTAAATCAAACAACCACTCTGCGGTGTATTTGGGATTTTCCTGCAACGTGCCGGCGCCAATGTGTAGCAGCCACCGCCGATTAAAGTCCTCTTGCGAGCCAATAGACGGTTCAATCACAATGGGTATTCCAAGACCAGCGTAAAAAGAAAGTTCCGATGGTTTGGTCATTAAAATATCGGTGGTGCGCAGCGCCTGGTTGAACTTATTAAAATATTCAGCCATGGTTTTTCCCGATAAAATGTGCGCCCAGCCATCCAATTTCAATCCCTCAATATGGTTTGCAAAATATTGCCTATGCGCCTCCCTGGTGCCCACGGAAACAATAACCCTCAACTCCTGTGCTTGTATTTTTTCTTTTAAACTATTAATAATAGCCACCGCAATTTCTTTTTGCGCCCCGGCGCCTCCGATGGAAAACATGAGGGTAAGGGGGTGGTTTGGAATGTGGGGCAGCTCGCCCAAATACGACCGTACCAGAGGGCTATAGAGTTTGCGGTATTTTCCGCTGGGGTCAAGATTGAGCAGCCGATACCCCACATCTTTTTTTACTGTTTCTAAATTCGGCCCGCCCAGATTTTCCTTAGGCAAAGGATATCCGGTGAGCATGATGTTTTCCGTCGGAACGCCATAGAGTTTCAGCCGGTCGCGGGTCCAGGTATTGGAGGCAAAATATTTTATTCTGCTTTTTTGGGGCTCCAAAGAAACCCACGCCCGGGCAATATCCGCATCGCAGATGATGCAATAAATATCGTTCGGGTAGTTGCACTCTTCTGCCATAAAGGCAGGTGTAAAAAAAGTGGTTACCAGCGGCAATGGATTTTTCTTTAACTGATTTATTAAGTCCTTGCCCCATCCCCGCCTCATGAAAGAAAAAATTATTCTGCCGCCAAAATTCGATTTTGAAAGGTCGCGCTTGGGGTAGTACCCTAAGATTTTTTGGAAACTGTCTAGAAATAAAAAAAGAAAGAGGCCAATCAAAGGAATGCTTCTTATTCTAGATAAAAACTCATAAGCAGATTTGGTAATACGCCAAAAACGCCTGTCTTTTTCAATAATACCCGGGTAATTATTGGCATTAACCACACTACGGCCAAAAGCAAGGTCGCGCAAAGGGTAGGCCGTTCGCTGGTGGCCATACCCCATATCAACCGCCACCACCCAGGCCTTTTGGTTGGAATCTTCACTACTCTCTGTTTTCAATAACATGCACTCATTATACAATATTTTCCAGTTTTATCAAAATGGTGAAAAACCCCAAAAATTGCCCTGCGCCGCAAATATTGTAATATTCCAAACACAAGAGTATAGTTAATTTTGTTTGAATTTGCATCGGAGCAATTTAAACACTGCACCTTTACAATGGATGTAGAGAGGAATTGTGCATGCACCAGAGCAACAAGGAACACACGGCATCTGCTCAAAAAATGTTGTCGGGCATTGCCAAGGTGATTAATTTGTTTTTCCGGCGGCATTTGATAGGGTTTGGCACAGCCCTTGAATGCATGGATGGCCGGGTTCAAGGCGCAACAAGAAAATGGACAAAAAGAATGTTTGGTGTCAGATACGTTGACATCATCACCCAGCCGGGAATAAATAAAGTCCTGGCAGAGAACACCGATATTCCAATTCTTGAGAATATTAAGACAATGCTATGGATTTCCATTAAAGATCATGGATCAAGAACGATTGTCGCTGCAGCACATCATAATTGCGCCGGCAATCCCAATGAACAAGAAATACAAATAAAGCACTTAAGATTGGCAGAAAAAACGATCAGAAATATGATCGAGTCACTGCCTCTTGGCGAGCTGGGCATCACGTCCGAAGCCATAACCATTGCTCTTTTGTGGATTAATGAACGCTGGATGCCGGAAGCAATTCCTTCCAAAGCACCCATTCTTACAAGAATCGGTGCTTAAAAACGCAAAACATACGCGACCGCACGGGAAACCCGCGGTTATTTTTTTGCTTATTATGCAGAACATATAAGAGAACTGGAAATTCTAAACGAATCACGTTACACTACTATTACTTTTGAAGGCATATTTCATGCTCTCAAAAGACAGCACCTTACATTAAGGAGAGTTTGTGAAAAATCCCAAAAATATTCGATTTTTCCTGATCACAATTGGGACAACGATTACTTTATCTTTTCTTATTTTTTCGCCACCCCCATTTTCAAATCCACTGCCTCAACTAAAAGAGAAGGGCAAACAATTCTCGCCAGCGGATATTAAAAAGGATTTTAAGGAAACACCGAAAAACGTTGAAAAAACCAACGAAACATGTGGCTGCGCCATTGCTTGCATGGATGGAAAGGCGTATCCTGCAGTCATCGCATGGCAAAAGAAAACTTACCATCTTGATAGTGTGGATTTAATTACCGATGCCGGGCCTGATGGCATTGTGGCTCAAAATAAGAATTCGCCCATCATTGCAAATATCCAAAAAAACCTTGAACTCTCGATTCATGGCCACCAATCAAGAATATTAGTTTTGGCAGCGCACGAAAATTGTCTGGGTGACCCAGTGTCAACAGAAGAACACTGCGAACACCTAAGAAAAGCCAAGAAAATTATTGAGGGATTTGAGTTCAAAGAACTAGAAAAAATCGTCCTCGTACTGGTCAAAAAAGACCGAAAAACGGTCATAGAGATTTCTCCCTGATAAACACTAAGCCGCCGGCACCCACCCGCGGTTATTTTTTTACTTTAAAGCTCAAGTATTAATACCCCAAAAATTCCGGTTTTTGGCGTTTTTTATAGAAAAACCTTATCAAGACAAAAAGTGCTGCATAATAGACCACTACAAAAATCCAAGAAATGTGGCCCACGTCCTTGGCCGCCCAGGGTTTTGAAAAAATATCCAATACCCAGATAAAATACGTCAAAAGCAATGAGCAGGGTAAGGTCAACATGGCGCCCATCCACCAAGCCACCGCTCCACATATTGAAAGTAGTAATCCTAAAATAGTTAACGCTTCCACTACCGGTAAAGCCAACAAATTAGTAATTGGGGCAACTAAAGAAATTCGGCCAAAATTATATACAATAATCGGCAACGTTATTATTTGGGCGGCCAGGGTAATGGAAAGCATATCCACCAACACGGCTGCGTGTCCCTTGGTAATGGTTTTTAATAATAAGGCCACCATGGGCTTGATATGAATAATGCCCAGCGACGCCAAGAAAGATAATTGAAACCCGATATCATAGTAAAGCAACGGCGGGTTTTGAAGCAACATCAATGCCCCGGCCAATACTAATATGCGGCTTGTGGTATTCTGCCTCCCCAATTTTTGAGCCAACAACGCAATGCACCCCATGATGGCCGCTCGCACCCCGGAAGCGGGAAACCCGATGAGCGCAATGTATACCGCAATGAAGGCGACGGCAAGGTAAAATGCCTGGCCGCGCCAAAACCCCAAAAATAGTAAAAAAGTGGTGCAAAGAGAAATCAAAACAACGATATTGCTTCCCGATACTGCCGTCACATGGCTTAATCCAGTAACGTTGAACTGGTCTTTTAAGTCCTTTGGCATTTCTTTATCGCTACCAAAAACCATCCCCTTTAAAATAAAACTGTGGGGCGGGAAAAGATATTGGTCAATAGACGCAATCAACTTTGATTTGAGCCACAGTATTTTTTCATACCCATAGGTTATGGGAGTGTAAGAATGTTTTTTGGCGAGCAATTGCACAGCGGGATAATCCATTACCGAATAAATTCCCTCTTTTAGCAAATAATTTTTATAGTTAAATTCCTCAAACGCCGGCGGGGTCTTTAATTTCCCAACGAGTTTCACTTGATCCAAATAATGGTAATGTGCCTCAGAGAAATTTCCTACGGTAATCAGCAGTTTGCCTTGCACTGGCGCCTCCTGACCATTGATTACCAATTTTTCCGTTGATATGAGAAGTTTTTGCAGATTATTTCTTATATCCGGCTCCCCCGCAATAAATCCAATAATGGCAACTTTTTCGGGAAAATCATTGAACATTCTTAGCGGATCATTTGCTATAGTAAATTCAAAAATTTGAAAACGCAAAACTCCCAATACTAAAAAAAGAAGGCAAAAACCAATAATCGTAATGTAGTATTTTTTATGCAAAAAAGAAAAAATAATCGCCACAATTCCTATAACAAAAAAACCGAGCAGAAAATAGGTTACTCGGTTTTTTGCATATTCCGGCAATGTGGCATACATGCCCGAAGCGATGCCTATCCCCGCCACAAAAGAAACGGCAAGGCAAAAGAGTGTTTTTGAAGGGGTCATTTTTTAACTCGAATCCTGAATTTAGAAGCTAGAAGTTATAATTTAGAGTTTAGAGTTTAGAATTTAGAGTTTCACCCACAATCCAGATTCCAGATACAAGATTCCAGATTCACAATTTGGTGGCAATGACATTAATTTTTATTTCGCCCTTACGCAAAGTGGCATCTTTGACCGCCCCAAAAATAACTTGGGCCTTGGGATCCGCTTCTTTGGTAATAATCTTGGCGGCCTCTTGGATTTCGCCAAGCGTTACATCATTACCTGAAGCGT
Source organism: Candidatus Staskawiczbacteria bacterium RIFCSPHIGHO2_02_FULL_42_22 (assembly GCA_001820175.1). Classification (GTDB taxonomy): domain Bacteria; phylum Patescibacteriota; class Minisyncoccia; order Minisyncoccales; family Staskawiczbacteraceae; genus VGLO01. The sequence continues at coordinate 12,360 of MHOT01000016.1, forward strand.
TAAATAAAATTCCTTTGGCGCCTTTAAGAGAAAAATCCAGCAATGGTGAATTAATGGCTTTGGTGGCCGCTTCAATGGCGCGGTGCTCGCCAATGGCTCGGCCGGTGCCAAACAATGCCCTGCCGGAATTTTTCATAATAGACGACAGGGAAGCAAAATCAATGGCAATAATCCCCGGAGACAAAATAACGTCGGTAACGCTTTGAAGCGCCTCTTTTAAAATATCGTCGCACATTAAAAAGGCCTTGGAAACCGTGGTCTTCTCATCAATGATTTTCAACAAATGATCATTGGAAATCACTAGCAACGAATCAACGTTGTCCTTTAATTGGTCTAGGGCTTTTTTAGCAACCAGGCGCCGCTCTGCTCCCTCAAAAGAAAAAGGGGTGGTAACCACCGCCACCGTTAGAATGCCTAGTGCCTTGGCGATGCCGGCAATGACCGGACCCGCCCCGCTACCCGTGCCTCCTCCAAGACCGCAGGTAATAAACACCATGTCAGACCCTTTTAACAAATTTGATATTTCTTTGGCGTTTTCCTCTGCGGCGGTTTTGCCGAGCGCGGCATCCATACCAGCGCCCAGACCCTTGGTACTCAACTTACCAATTAATATTTTTTGGGATGCTTTGCAAAAATGCAGGGCCTGGGCATCGGTATTTACAGCAATGAGATCAAACCCTGCCCTGCCGTGCCGCGCCATATTGGAAACCGTATTACCGCCTGATCCTCCTACTCCGATGACTTTAATTTTTGGAACCATAACTTTTGTTTCGCAAAAGAAATTCTAAATACTAATCTCTAAATTCTAAAACGTTTTAGGATTTAGAATTTAGGATTTAGAATTTAGGATTTAGAATTTAGGATTTAGAATTTAGGATTTAGGATTTAGGATTTAGGATTTTACGGAATAAAGACCTTAAACATTTTCGAAACCCTAAAAATCATTTTTTTAAGGGAGGCGAGAAAACCAGAAATACCATCGCCTTCCATGTCATCGATATTGCCACCCCCTAGCACCAACCCCGCAACCGTGGCCAGCGCCGGATCTTGGTCAATCCCCAAAATGCCCTTTAATATTCCCAGTTCGCACGGAAGACGCAATTGTTCCCTGGTTAATTCCCGAATATAGGGCAGTTTTGCGCCGCCTCCGGTAAGCACGATACCTCCGGGTAGCAATTCTTGGCGGCCAATGGATTTGAGTTCCTTTTGCATAACCCCCAGAATTTCAGATACCCTTGGCTCAATAATATCTACCAATCCCTTTTTGGTAAATGAAACTGTGGCATCTTTGCTAGAAACTTCAATATTCTTTTTTTCCGAGACGGCACGATTATTTTTTTTCTCTTTTTTATTTGCCAAAATCATGCAGGCACCGTATTGATTTTTAATCTCTTCGGCCGTGGCAAAATCGGTCCTGAGCCCAATGGCAATATCTTTGGTAATATTGGCCGAGCCCAGAGGAAATACCGCCAAATGGGTTAAGTCGCCTTCTTCAAATACCGCCAAACTGGTAGTATCACCCCCAATATCAATCAATGCCACCCCCAATTCTTTTTGCTGGGGGGTCAGTACGGCTTCCGCGGCCGCCAGCACCGAAGGCACCACGTCGTTAATTTGCAACTTTGCATTTAGCACCGCCTGGGTCAAATTGATAAAATATGACTGGAAATAACAAAGCAATATGACTTTCGCCTGCAGACGAACCCCGGTCAATCCTAACGGCTGCTTAATACCCTTTTGATCATCAATAATAAACTCCCGGGCAAACACATCGAGTATTTCCTCGTTGGAGGGAATATTGATAGCTCGGGTGGCCTGCAGCACCCTTTCAATATCTTCCTCTGAAATCCGCTGATCGGCCCGCGAAACAGAAATGATTCCATCCGAAGGAGTTACGTACAGGTGGCTCCCCCCAATATTTACAAACGCCGAATTAATACGTATATTATTATCTCTTTCGATCCCCGATATCAACAGTTGAATATTCTTAGCGGTTTCCTCTATATTAGTTACCGCGCCTCGGCGCAAACCAAAAGAGGGTCGCTGAGCGCAGCACACCATTTCCCAATCCCTGCCTTTTTTTTGGGCAACCAGGGCTTTTATCGTACTGGTTCCAATATCTATTCCGGTGACAAAGTGATCCCTCATTGCGAATTTGAAATTTGAAATTTACAATTTGAAATCAATATTTAAATTTTAAATTATTAAATTTGAAAATGCGACAGGTTTCACTCATTTCAAATTTAAATATTTCAAATTGATTTCAAATTGTAAATTTCAAATTTTCTTAAAATAATATTTTTCTTTCTCTTCCATTCTTTCCACTTCCTTCCCCCCTCTTTCATGATCATATCCCAATACATGCAGAATACCGTGAATCAACATTTTGGCCACTTCTTTTTTTAGGGGCAGCTTAGAGGTTCTGGTATTTTCCCTGATAACATGGGGGCAGAGTATCACTTCGGCGCATTCCCCCTTAAAATTGGTAACCCCTTCAAAGCTTAGCACATCCGTTGGTTTATCTTTTTTGCGATACTTCTTATTTAGCAACTGTATTTCATTGGGACTGACAAAAGCAATGGATATATTTTCCATTCCCTTATTTTCGCCTTTTAACACTTTTTTTGCAACCCCCTTAAAAAAGGTCTTATCCACAGCAAAATTAGTAAGATTGTTTACCTCGATCATGGTAGTTATTTTACACTACATTGATAAATTTCACAAAAAAACCGAGAATTGCTCCTCGGTTAAGTTTCTCGCTTTAGGGAAAATACGAATACCCCTTTGGCAAACACAAGGTATCTGGATCCTTGCCATCCCAGCATATGTAGTTATTAACCACCAAATCGGCAATAACTGGCAAAAACTCATGCTCTACGATTCTTACCCTTTTGGCTAAATCTTCGGGAGTGTCGGTGGCAAAAACAGGCACGGACTTATAAAAAAATACTGGTCCTTGGTCATATTCTTCGGTAACAAAATGCATGCAAACTGCCGAACTGGTTACTTTCCCGGCTTTATAATCCTCTATTACCGCTCGGTGAACGTGCAATCCATATTTACCTTTGCCTCCAAAATCCGGCAATGGCCCAGGATGAATATTAAACGTGGTTTTAGGATTCAGCCCCGAAACCAACTTTAGCCATCCTGCCAGCACCGAAAAATCACTTTTAAAAGCAGTGATAATTTTCTGGTAATACTGAAAAGTATACGGCGAGGGAAAATACACAAAAGGAATTCTTAAGCGATCTGCTTTTTCTTTTACCCCGCCACTTGCATGATTGGAGACCACTGCTACAATATGCGCCCGCAAAATTCTTTCTTGGGCGGCAAACACCAATTTTTCAAAACCAGAACCACCTCCGACGCTGGTGCCGGAAGAAAAAACGATAAGACGCGGTAAAGTCATGCCTTCTCCTTAGCTAGTTGTAAAGGTGCCAATACCCACGTTTATGCTACCGCACTTTGAATCATAAACAAAAAATCTCCAGCTTGACAATGGATATAAATAGATTAGATTGTAGTTAGCACAAATTCGCCAAAACCAAACCAGAGAGGATCTATGAAGAAAAATGCTTATGGGAATATTTCCCAACTCTTAGAGGAGGCAAGAAATCGGCTTGGCAAAACACAGGCGGCCGTCGCCAAAGAAGTTGGCGTCAGTTGCCCTTCTTACTCTAGATGGGAATCGGGTGATAACTTTCCTAAAAAAGAATATATTCGCGGCCTTACAATCGCCCTAGGTATTTCAGAAGACGAACTTCTGGCTTGCTACTTTTCAGAGAAAGCATTGCTAACACCCGCGAGCATACTGCCGCTTTTGAAAATGATCATCGAATCCGGTTACGAGCCAGTAACCATTGATGACCTCCACTTCCTGTTTCACATGAATGAACAATTGAAACTGTCGTCGGAGCTCATTATTCACCTCCTAAAAAGCAAGAGGCCAAAATAGGTTGTACCCCCACTCAAATTGAACTTTGACCGGGGGTATTTTTTTTAAAAACAAAAGCCGCCGCGCCCTCGGGCGCGGCGGATAGCACATATCAATATCACCCTTTTATACTTTTTAAATCTTCATATACGTAGTACATATATGCTAAAGCAAAAGGGCCAATAAATAAGGCATTAATTAAAAATCCGATTTTTATAATCCATCCCACCAAACACATTACCAAGCCAAGAATTAATATCCTGCCGAAAATTGGCCACCAGTATCCTTTTACTAATTCTTTACTGCGCTTTAGCGCCTGCATACCTTTTTTATTTTCAAAAATAAATACATAGCACGATAAACTGAACCAAACAGAGAATATAATTCCCGGAATAATAAATAACACCAACCCCGCCATTGTTATTAATTTACCCAATATCACTACCCATGCGTAAGGGCCAATTTTGTTTTTCGCCTCTTGTAATGTATTTTTTACAGTCAGTTTTGCCTCTTTAGATTGCAGGGCGCACAATAACGCTGTTTGTATCCAAAAATGAACCACTGCTATTCCAAGCGCTGCTAATAGCAACAATAATAAAGAAAATAGACCAAACCCTCCCTGTTTCCACACTAAAAACACGGCGGGCAGGCCAAATACCAAACCAATAACCAGGGTGACAGCCCAACTTACCAAAACCAAGTTCATCATCAAAAAAACCTTGGTTTTATAAAACCCAAACGTCTTTTTAAATAATTCTGTTATCGGAATTAATGTCTTTTTTCCCTGTAAAAGTTGCGCTGGTTGGTTTTCCATACATTGTTATTTTACTTTGCCAATAATTCTTTTACTATTTTACTAATTTCGCCATTATCTGCCTTACCTTTCACTTGCGGCATTAAGTCCGCCATGATGCGACCCATATCTTTTATGGTGGCGGCTCCGGTTTTTTGAATCGAGGCCTGTACTATTTTTTTTAATTCTTCTGGCGACAACTGTTCTGGCAAATATGTTTGCAAAATGGCAATTTCTTGCTGTTCTTTCTCTGCCAATTCCGGCCGATTGCCTTGCTGATAAAGCGCTATGGCATCTTTCCGTTTTTTTATTTCAGAAGAAAGCACTCCAATAATTTCATCATCGATTAATTGTGAGGCCTGCAGTAATTCCCCTTCTTTCATTTCCGAGTCATCTTTGGAAAGATTGTATCGCTTTTCCTTTTCTTTTGCATTAACCGAAGAAACCGCCATGCGCAAAGTATCCACAACCATTTGGTTGCCCTGCTTCATGGCGTCCTTAATATCGGTTTGAATTTGCTGCTTAAGCACAAAGTTAGAAAATAGAAAATAGAAAGTAGAATATGGAACCGACCACGGCACAAAATTCTATTTTCTATTTTCTAGATTCTATTTTCTTATTTTTATTTCGGCTTACTCATTTTTTCGGTTCGAATCTTTTCCGCTTTTAAAATAACCCTCCGTATCGCGCTACGCTTTTTAGCCAATGCGGACTTTGGCCGTTTGCGAAATTGCTTGCCCCGCACCTGAAGCAATACACCACTTTGGCGCACTACTTTGGTAAATCGATGTACCAAATTTTGCGAACTTTCTTTGTCTTTCTTTTTTACTTCTAAAGCCATACTTTGTGAAATTCTAAATTCTAATTTCTAAATTCTAAAACGGTTTAGGATTTAGAGTTTAGGGTTTAGTATTTACTAAGGTTTTTTAACCTTAGTCCTCATTTCCTCTACGACCTTGTCCAGCTTTATCTCCTCTTGAACGCCGGTTTCCATGTTGCGCAGGGTAATGAAATCCTCCAACGCTTCTTTTTGCCCGAAAATCAGAACCCATTTTATTCCCATTTTATCGGCGGTCTTTAATTGGGCGCGCAGCGAGTCCTTGGAAAATGACTCGGCCACCGGAATTTTAGCGGCGCGAAACTCTTCAAACAGTTTTAGTGATTTGCGCTTTGCCGACTGACCCAGTTGAGCTAAAAAGATCTGGGAGCTTTCTTCTTTTTTATCAACTTTTATTTCTTTTTCTATCATTAAGTCCATGATGCGCGAAACCCCGATACCCACGCCACAAGCCGGCGTATCCCTGCCCCCCAACAGTTTGACCAAATTATCATACCTTCCCCCCGAAGCTAAAGCGCCATAGGCCATACCCGCATCGCTATTTTCAGTAATTTCAAAGACGGTTTTTGTATAATAGTCCAATCCGCGCACCAAATAAGGGTTTAAGGTGTAAGGTAATTCTAATTCATCTAAAAATTCCAGGGCCTGCTTAAAATGCCCATGGCAATTTTCGCACAGGTGGTCAATAATCTGGGGAGCGCCGGCTCGTATCCGCTGGCACTTTTCTTCTTTGCAATCAAGCACCCGCAACGGGTTCTCTTTCAGGCGCCGTTGGCAATCTGAACACAGTGAAGATTTTTTTGAACGAAAATACGCCGTTAAAATCTTTTTAAAATAGGGCCGGCATTCCGCGTCTCCAATGCTATTTACCTCAATATTAATGTTTTTAAAACCTAGATCCTTTAACACATCAAAGCTCATTTGAATAATCTGACCGTCAATGGAGGGGCTTTTATCTCCCAAAACCTCCACACTTGCCTGCAAAAACTGGCGATATCTCCCCTTTTGGGGCCGATCATGTCTGAAACAAGGTCCCAGCGACCACAGTTTTACCGGCTGAGGCAAGTTATACATTCCGTGTTCTATGTATGCCCGCACGATGCCGGGGGTAAGTTCAGGGCGCAACGCAACCAAATCCTGGCCCTTGGTTCTAAAAGAGTACATTTCTTTTTCCACTACGTCGGAAGTGGTGCCCGCACCCTTGGCAAATACTTCAACGAATTCAAGAATCGGAACATCTATTTTTTGGAAACCATAATAGTGGACAGTATTTTCCACCGATTTTTGAATTTTTTTTAAATATATTTGATGATCGGGCAAAATATCCCGCATACCGGACAAGCCCTGTAATTTTATTTTCTTTTCCATGTGAGTGCGATGCCAATATACGAATGCATACTAATGATACAAATACGCGAAACGTTTTCACATTAGTATTATTAGCATGAATTAGTATATTAGCATCGCATTAATCGCATTTTTAGTAACCCGGCGTGACTATATATGACATTGCGCCCAAAGGATACACCCGAAATAGAGCTCTTCCAATAATATCTTCTTTGGGCAAAACGCCCCACCTTCGGGAATCGTAGGAAAATGGCCGGTTATCTCCCATCACAAAATATTGATCCGTCTGCAAGGTAACCGTTACGTCTCCATCGGTTCTTTTTACATCAAATAAATAATGGCTTTCATCTAGCGGTATTTCCATACCATCTTTTATAATGCGGATATTACCATTTTTAATTTCTACTGTTTCGCTCGGCAAGCCGATAATTCTTTTAATAAAACGTTGGGTATTGTCCAGGGGATACTTAAGCACTACCACATCGCCTCGTTTGGGCTCGGAAAATCGATAAGAAATTTCATCAACAATTAAATAATCGCCCGAATGAAAATTGGGCACCATAGAGTCCCCTTTTACAATAAATGGCTGGAACAAAAAATACCGGATGGGGAGCACAATAACGAGCGCAATGGTTATTATTTTTACCAACTCCCAGGCCACGTGCAAAAATCGGCTTGAAGTAGCCGAGTTTTCATTTTTTTGTTCTCCTTCTGAATTTGATGTTATTTGATTAGTTTCTTCCATGGTAATAGCAGATTTAAGATACCACGCTTTTTAAACGATTACAAGTACGAAAAAGGCGGGGAAATCGGTTGATTTCTCCGCCCTGCGTTTTTTGGGAGGCCTTATCGGCCTCTCATGGAATGGCGGGGGCGCAAGCTGCGCCGGTGCTTTGGGCCGCGTTTCTGGCGCGACCGCCATTTCTTGCTGCGAGCCACAGAACTCTCCTTTCCTGGAAATTTCCCACTCCGAACGGAGCCGGGAAGAAAAAGAATAGAGCTGTGGCCCTGGGCATGCCACAGCTCGTAGTGGAGGAACCAGCCAGTTGGCTCCTCCGTCACCGCCCGTGCACAGACGGCGACATGCGAGCCATACCAGGACGATGGTTGCTCGGCTTTCCCGAACTCAGGAGGCGGCGAACCGCATTGGGGTGAACGTTCACCCCATACTCCTTCTTGATGCTCCGAATGAGGGTTTTGAGCCCATCGGAGCTGAGACCGCCTTCGGCTTTTTCGAGGATGAGTTTCCTCAGATGCCGTTTGAAGTGAGGCGACCTCTGAGTTCGTGCCATCAAACACTCCTTCTCTCGTCTTGAGAAAAGCCCCCCTACTGAAAAGCAACGCTGCCCTTCCTCTGCTGTTCGCCTCTTTCCGTTGAAGCCCCGCCAATCGCTACCGACTAAACCTCCTTTCCCTATGTTAAAAGGGTTAGTAAAATGAAAGAACTGCACTAACCTCCACTTTATTCCTTTCCCAAAATATGTCAATATAGAGCCATGTTTATTATCGTGGGCCTGGGAAATCCCGGCGAAAAATTTAATAATACGCGACATAATGCCGGCTTTATGGTTATTGATTTTTTTGCACAAAAAAACGAATTTCCCGAATTTAAAATTTCAAAAAAATATAAATCATTGATTTCAAAAAAAGACGAAACTATTTTAGTTAAACCAGAAACGTTTATGAACGAATCCGGAAGCGCCGTAAAAAAAATCTTGTCAAATGTTAATAGTCAAATGCTAATGGTCGTACACGACGATATCGATATGCCGTTAGGAAAAATAAAGTTTTCAAAAGACAGTGGAGCCGGTGGCCACAAAGGCGTCGACTCAATCATCCGCCTTCTTGGCACGAAAGATTTTACGCGTTTGAAAATCGGCATTGCAAATCATGAAACATGGAACATGGAACATGGAACAAAAAAAGTTAAAGCAAAGGATATTGTGCTCAAGAAGTTTACCGGAAAAGAAAAGGAGGTTTTGGAAAATATTATTGAAAAAGCCGTAGAGGCCCTTGATTTTTTCATTGAGGAGGGGCTAGAAAAAACCATGAATGCCTATAATTAATAAAAAAACCATCTATAAAATATAAAAGCTCCCTACGATTAATTCGTAGGGAGCTGGGTTGATCAGAGTATGATCAGAGCAACCAAGAGGGTTTTTTCAATACGGAACCGTCGTCGCCCCGCAGCATCTTATAGACGTCTGGCCGCAAACGTCCGGAGCCCCTATAGACAAGCTCCAGTTTGGCGACTTTGGCCCGAAGGGGCTCCGAAACGGGTTCTCCTCCCTCCCAGAATCCCCCAGCGGCATCCTTGAGCTCCGCCCTTTCCATTTCGGACAATTCCGAAAGGGCGCCCGCAACTGCCTGGGAACGGGCATTCGACGATGCTTCAAAATTCCTCATGAAAAATTCCTCATGAAAGTACTGTGCGCCCTGACCTGATTCCCGCACAGGAATCAACAAACAATCAAGATGCAGTTCACTTATATCAAAAAATAATACTAAGGTCAACCAAATACACGTAACCCCTCACACTTCTCCAATCCTACACTCGTCATTGCGAGCCCTCGCAAGGGCGCGGCAATCTCCACCGTAGTTTTCTTACTATATTGACAAAGATTGCTTCGTCGCTGTGGCTCCTGAGTCGGGAATTTCTACTGCGGTAGAAATTCTCGCGACTTGACGCAATGACGGTGGGGTGTGAGGGGTTACAAATACACTGTAAGCCCTCACGCCCCCACACACCCATTCACCGTCATTGCGACAAAGCAATCTCGTTTCATGTAATTGCACTAGATTGCTTCGTCGCTGCGGCTCCTCGCAATGACGGAGTGTGAGGGGTTACAATACACTACCTACCTTATTGATTGCCAGCGTTACCCTCTATTTTTTCGCTCATTTCATTAAGAAACTTTAATAACCCTCTTTTGGGGATACATTCAAATACGGGGCTATTAAACAGTTTCTGGCGCCCTATGGACATCACATCCAGAAACCGCATTCCAACCCTTGCCGGTTTGCCAATCTTGGGCAGTTTTCACAAAAAATATGTTTGCCGTAGCTACGGCTACGCCAAACATATTTTTTGCTCCAAGCCGCCCAATATTGCCAAACCGCCGGCGGCTTAAATGCGGTTTCTGGATGTGATGTCCATACCTCATTGGGATGTTTTCCTCCACGCTTTGTAAAAATATGAGCCAAAATTATTTAGAAAACATTTTAATTGTAAGTATTGTCCCATATTTTTTAGAAAAGGAGTTTATTTGGTTCCAGGAACATTTGCAAGATATTGTGCAAAGTGTCAAAACCCAGACATTTTTTCAGGATAACGTGGCTTTCTTACGAACAGGCGAAAGCCATAATATTTCTCAATTACTAAGAAAATTGGATGAAATGGGGTATGAAAAAGTATTTACAGTGTCCGACCCCGGAGAATTTTCAAGCCAGGGAGGAATTATTGAAGTATTCCCTATTAATATGCTACAAGCCCTGCGCCTCGATTTTTTGGGAAACACCCTGGAAGCCATATCTTTGCTTGATGTAAAGATTGAAAACGAAGAAAAATCCAAGGAACTATTGAAGAAAAAATTAAAGGGCCAGGCACTGTTTTCTGATGTAAAAAACTTAAAAGCAGAAGATTATTTGGTGCACTTAGACCATGGTGTGGGAAAATTTAATGGAATGAAAACCATTGAAATAGATAAGGAACTTAAAGAATATTACATTTTGAAATACGCGCAGGGCGACACCCTGTATGTGCCCGTGGAACTGGAACGGAAACTTTCTCGATACGTTGGCTTTACCAATCCCGCGGTGGCGCGCCTTGGGTCTTTGCTCTGGCAAAAAACTAAACGGAAAATAAAAGAAGAAGTAGAAAAACTGGCAAAGGAATTATTGGCTCTGTATGCCAAGAAAGAAACGGTAACTCGCCCGCCCTATCGCAAAGACCCAGAACTTGAGCGCCAATTGCAAGAAGGGTTTTTATACCAAGAAACTCCCGATCAACTGCAAGCCATCGAAGACATCAAAAAGGACTTACAAGAAGAAAAACCCATGGACCGTATTGTCTGCGGCGATGTGGGATTTGGCAAAACAGAAATTGCCATTCGAACATCTTTTTTAGCCGCTGCCAATAATTACCAAACAGCAATTATCTGTCCCACCACCATTTTAGCCAGCCAGCACTACCAGCAATTTAAAAAACGGTTTGAGAAACTGGCCATCAATGTTGCCATGCTAAGTCGACTTCAAACTAAGCAAGAACAGAAAAAAATACTGCAAAAAATAAAAGACGGGCAGGTGGATATTGTCATTGGCACCCATCGACTATTGTCTAAAGACATTGAATTTAAGCGCCTGCAATTGTTAATCATTGACGATGAACAGCGCTTTGGCGTCAAACAAAAAGAAAAGTTGCGCAACCAAAACCCCGCCATTGATTTATTAAGTTTGTCGGCAACCCCCATTCCGCGCACCATGTATCTGGCGCTTTCCAGTTTTAAAAATATTTCGCTGATGCAAACGCCGCCCAAAGGAAGAATGGCCATCCATGCCCACATCGTTCCCTATAGTAAAAAAATCATTAAGAAAGCTATTGAAAGCGAATTGGCGCGCAAGGGCCAGGTGTATTTTTTGCATAACCGCGTTGCTACCATTGAAAACATCAAACAGAATTTACAGGTCTTGGTTCCAAAAGCGCGCCTGGCCGTCATTCACGGCCGCCTCCAAGAAAAAGAACTTATGAAAACCATGAGTGATTTTTCTGAAGGAAAAACAAATGTATTGGTAGCCACCACCATCATTGAAAATGGCATTGACCTGCCCAATGTCAATACTATTATTGTGGAAGATGCCACTCGCCTGGGATTGGCCCAGGCCTACCAAATAAAAGGGCGAGTTGGTAGATCGTTTATAAAAAGTTTTGCATATTTGCTTTACAAGCCAAAATTTTTAACACCTATTGCCAAAGAACGACTAAAGGCCTTGCACGAAGCCAAGGAACTGGGGTCGGGGTATCGGCTGGCTCTAAAAGACCTCGAATTACGCGGCGCCGGGAACATTTTAGGCCGTGAACAATCCGGAGCCATCAATAAAATCGGACTTAATTTATACTGCCAAATACTAGCCGAATCGGTTGAAAAGTTACGAAATTAGACCGGGGTTAAAAAAGGGCCAGAAGCATATGCCGCTGGCCCATACTGTGAGCAGGGATGCGTCAGCTATCCCTGCTCAAAGCTTCGGCAAACCAGCGCCGAAGCTCTTGGTAGGTTTTGACCGTCCGGGGAAACGGCTGGCCAATCCTACCACATCTTTGACAACACAAAACCTGAAAGCCGTCAGAGATGGGTTGCACGTAAACGGGGCCACGATCAGAGTCGTGACGACCGACCGTATAGGTTCCTGTGGAAGAAAATTCATCCTCTTCCGCAAAGGACCTACCACTCTCTTTCCCATTAGCGATGACACTAGAAATATCCAGTGTTTCGCCAATCTGACTGACAACAATTTTCACGTTGCCCTCTTCGAAAAAATAGAGCCATTACCCGATTAATATATTACACGATATTTAAAAAATATTACAGTTTTATGATATAGTAATTGCATGGAAGACATTAGGGAAGTAAAAATTACTGATAAAAATTACCCAAAACTCCTTAAAAAAATTTCTACTGCGCCCAAAGTATTGTACTATAAAGGAGTACTACCTCAAGAAAATGAAATTTGTATTGGAGTAGTTGGCACACGACGACCATCGGTGTATGGACAGCAAGTAACCCTCCAAATTACGGGCGAATTAGCCGATGCGGGCATTACCGTTATTTCGGGCATGGCGCCCGGCATTGATACCTATGCCCATACCGCATGTGTTGAAAAAGGTGCGCGCACCATTGCGGTGCTTGGTACCGGACTTAATGAAAAAAGCATTTATCCGCAAGAAAATTTGGAACTATCACGAAATATTATTAAATACGGTGGATGCCTCATTTCAGAATTTAAGCCCGGCACTCCCGGTTACCCCAGTAATTTTGCCCAAAGAAACCGTATTATTTCAGCGTTAAGTTTAGGTGTCTTGGTAGTTGAAGCAAAAGAAAAATCCGGGTCGCTGATTACCGCCGGATACGCCAAAATCCAAAAGAAAAAATTATTTGCCATTCCGGGGCCCATTTATACCTTAAACGCCAAGGGTCCCAACAAATTAATAAAAGAAGGTGCGACATTAGTGGAAAGCGCACAGGATGTTTTGGATGTTTTAGGACTGGAGCCGCGAGGCGCGGCGCACGCGCCGCGCCTCGCGGCGGAAAACGAAACCGAAAAAGTAATTCTGCAAATATTAGAGCAAGAAGCATTATATATTGATAACATCATAGCGGCGACCAAATTAAGCCCTTCCCAAATTGCCACCACGCTTGCGTTAATGGAAATTTCGGGTAAAATACGAAACCTGGGCGGCAATGTTTACTCTTTAAACTAGTGTCTCATTCATTTAATTTTTATGTAATGAAGCTCCCTGGGCTTACGCCACAGGGTATCTTAAAGGAGATGTTATAATCAGAAACCTAAGGTTTCCGATACCTTCCTAAAGGGTAACCCGCGCGGCAAGATAGCCGCGGGGAATTTTCTTCAAATGAATGAAACACTAGATTAACCAAATTACATGCAATACTCTATTTTGCACGATCGTTACAAATAGAGTATAGTGATACTATGAAACTTACACTTACCGATAAATTTTTATGGGACATTTACGGCATTCTCGAAAAGACAGAAGACGTTGCAGCTTTTATATTAAATCCTCGTGCAATAAAATTTATGCCGGGACCCAAAAATCCGATTTTTGAAAAGTACCGGCATGATAAAAATAGGGCGAAATTCAGTAAATTGGTGTATTATGCCAAACGAAATAATTATATACGGGTTGAAAGTTTAAAAGGCAAACAGGCGATTATTCTTACCAAAGAAGGATTAAGCAAGGCCTTGAAGGCAAGTTTTGAAATCGAAGGACGAAAAAAAAGAAAAGATGGTAAATGGGTAATGCTGATTTTTGACGTGCCGGAAAAACATAAAAAAGCCCGGAACTTATTAAGAAGCATCCTGCATAATTTAGGATATAAATTATTTCAAAAAAGCGTTTGGATTTCACCGTATGACATATCTGAAAAAACCGAGTATCTGCTGCAATTACATTCTCTGGACGGCTACGTTAAAATATTTTTAATAGAGGAAATCTAATAACATCGATATTATAATATACCCTAAATTACGCGATCGTTAAATTTAGGGTATGTGGCTATAGTGGCAAATTGCCCCACCATATCCCCGTTTGAACTTATGGAAATTTCGGATAAGATATGAAACCTGGGAGGCAATACCCATTCGCTGAATTAATTTTTAATTTTCAATTTTTAAAATAATTTCCGAATTAATTAATTTCTAAAAAATATGAAAGAAATAATGCCAGTACCACAAGAAGATTTAGAGCCAGAAGCTAAACACGAAAAAAAGTATAATTTTGAAAAAATGGCAGAAATCGAACCCGCTGCGGCTTCTTTAGTTGAGCAATTAAAAGAAGCAATTGTAAATGCTGAGTATAGCGCAATATTAAGTGATGATGCTGGAGGAAGAATTCCTACATTAATTTTAGATAAAATATTTAAAGAAAAATCACCAGAAAAAATAAAAACTTATTTTTTAGCAGCTGGGATTGATCTTCACTATATTAATGAATCATATAATAAAAATACAGAAGAATATAAGGCAATAATCAGATACCTAGAAAAGATGGATTTTGGAAAAAAGAAGACGTTAATTGTAACACAATTTTGCGGTTCAGGTAAAAGCTTGGAAAGTATAGGATTATTATTAAGGAGTATTGGGATCAACCAGTTTGATTTTGCGAGTTTATATAAATATCATATTAGCCCAAGTAAAGAACAGTTGAGACAATCATTTGATCGTAAATTCGAATCTAAGTTATTTTTTTCAAAAGAAGAAAAAGTACCTAAGTGGATTATACAAGACCATGAAGCAATATCGGGAGTAAGAAAAAAAATGGGAATAAACCCTTCGGTAGAAATTGCTGCGAGTTATGAGCATATAAAAAAATCCAGAGAAGATGTAAAACTAATGGCCGAAAGAGTTATCGAAAAAGTTTGGCCGGAAAATAAATAAAAAATTATGGCAACGCTTCTTATAGTGGAGTCACCCACGAAGGCAAAGACCCTGGGGAAATTTTTGGGGAAAAATTACAAAATAATGGCGTCTTTTGGGCATGTGCGGGATTTGCCGAAAACAAAACTGGGGGTTGATGTTGATAAAAATTTCGAACCTACTTATATTATTCCCGCCAAGGCAAAAAAAGTGGTGGCCCAATTAAAAAAAGATGCTAAAGCCGCCGACGAGGTGATTTTGGCAACCGACCAAGACCGCGAGGGAGAGTCAATTTCCTGGCACCTGGCCCAAGCGCTAAAATTAAAAGATCCAAA
Organism: Candidatus Staskawiczbacteria bacterium RIFCSPHIGHO2_02_FULL_42_22; assembly: GCA_001820175.1. Classification (GTDB taxonomy): domain Bacteria; phylum Patescibacteriota; class Minisyncoccia; order Minisyncoccales; family Staskawiczbacteraceae; genus VGLO01. The sequence continues at coordinate 27,758 of MHOT01000016.1, forward strand.
AAGAATTGTATTCCACGAAATTACCAAAACAGCCATTGAGCATGCCTTAAAAACTCCGGGCACCATTGATATGAACTTGGTGAATGCCCAGCAAGCCCGCCGAATTTTAGACCGGATTGTGGGCTACAAGCTATCTCCCTTTTTATGGAAAAAAGTGGCTAAAGGACTTTCGGCCGGACGCGTGCAATCGGTTGCAGTGCGACTGGTAGTAGAAAAAGAGCGGGAAATTCAAAAATTCATAGCCGTTGAATACTGGACGGTCGAAGCGCTGCTTCGACCGCAAATCCTAAATCCTAAATCCGAAATCCTAAAAGAATTTTCTGCATTTTTGATTAAAAAAAATGGCGAAGTGATTGATAAATTAGAAATTAAAAATAAAGCAGAGGCCGACCAAATACTTTCGGCTCTTGAAAACGCAACTTACCAAATAGAAAAAATTACCAAAAAAGAAACGAAGCGAAATCCCCTGCCGCCATTTACTACCTCAACTCTGCAGCAAAGTGCAGCTAATAAATTTGGCTTTAGCGCTAAAATGACGATGGCCGTTGCCCAAAAATTATATGAACAAGGGCATATCACTTACCACCGAACCGACTCGCTGAATTTGTCGGAAATGTCACTGGTGGCCGCAAAATCCTATATTACAAAAACGTTTGGCAACAATTATTTTAAAGGCACCGCATTTAAAGCCAAGGGAAATGCCCAAGAAGCACACGAAGCCATTCGCCCCACCTTTGCAGACAAAAATCCAGAGACAGCAAAAGGTGAATTAGAAGGCGCTCAACTGAAACTGTACACCTTGATTTGGCAGCGTTTTTTGGCATCGCAAATGACACCGGCTATTTTTGATGCAACTTCCATTGAAATCAGCGCGAATGATTTCACTTTTGGCGCCAACGGCCAAATGCTAAAATTTGATGGATTCTTAAAAGTGTATCCCATGAAGTTTTCTGAAAATGAAATGCCGACATTGCAAGAAAAAGAAATTTTGGATTTGAGGGAACTAAAATCTACGCAACACTTTACCGAACCGCCGGCCCGTTACAACGAGGCCTCACTTATTAAGGCCCTGGAAAAACATGGCATTGGGCGTCCGTCTACCTATGCACCGACGCTTTCTACCATACAAGATAGGCATTACATAGAAAAGAATGATCAAAAACGGTTTTTCCCTACCGAAATGGGTTTTATTGTTAATGATATCTTAGTGGCAAATTTCCCGCAAATTGTGGACATTGATTTTACGGCCAGCATGGAAAAGGAACTGGACGAAATTGCTGAAGGCAAAGATACTTGGGAAAAAACCATTAGGGATTTTTATGGCCCATTTGCCAAAAACTTAAAAGAAAAATATGAAGATGTCCCCAAAGAAAATTTGGACATAAAAACCGATAAAGTGTGTCCAAAGTGTCAAAAGCCCATGATAGAAAAAATGGGCAGATTTGGAAGATTTTACGCCTGCACGGGTTTTCCTGAATGTAAACATACCGAATCGGTAATAAGTGGCGCATCCCCCCAGGCGATAAAAATAGATATTACGTGCCCTAAATGTAAAACCGGCCAAATCGTTGCCAAAAAAACCAGAAAGGGTAAATTATTTTACGGCTGTGATAATTATCCTACGTGCGATTTTGCCGCCTGGGATAAACCCATTGGCGAATTTTGCCCGACCTGCAAATCCATTCTGGTAGAAACCAAAGCCGGAAAAATAAAGTGCTCAAATAAAGAGTGTGATTTTAAGAAAGAGTAATCTTGAAATAGGAGAAAATCTGTGATAGTTTAAGCGTATTATGCCCGGGTGGCGGAATTGGCAGACGCACGGGACTCAAAATCCCGCGATAGCAATATCATGTGGGTTCAACTCCCACCCCGGGCACTACTTTTCCAGCATGGCGTGGAATACTTGAACATTATTGTAAAATCGCTGTTGAAGCGGTTTTTTGTAACCCCTCGCACCCGGTTGTCATTCCCGCGCAAGCGGGAATCTAGGGTGCGTGCATTTAATTCTGGATCCCTGGCTTTGGCGGGGATGACGGTGAGATGAAGCAGGATTATTAGAGGTATGAGGGGTTACGCGGTTTTTTGTTGACAATACGATCTTTTAGATATAGATTTATATCAGCACCTATCACCTAAACCATGGGGGGTTTCATGGAAGCCATTAAACGTCCTCGTCAACTAGTAATTATCCGCCACGCAGAATCAGCTCGCAATAAAGCAAGGCAGGGCAACATCTATTTTGCAGATGACGATGCCCGCGCGACAGTAAAAGGGATCCCAGATCATAAAATCCCTATTACTCCGCACGGTCATGATCAGGCCATAACAACAGGCCAGTACCTGCACCGATATTTTGACATGCCCGACTATATTTACCACTCCGGATATGTGCGCACAATCCAAACGCTGGACTGTATTCTTGAAGCATACTCTTGGGTGGAGCGAGATCAAATAAAAATCCGCATGAATCCTTTTATCCGCGAACGTGACCCCGGATTTGCCTACGACATGACTACCCAAGAAGCGGAAATGCACTTTCCGTATCTTAAAGAATATTGGCAAACATTTGGCGGATTTTTTGCTCGACCACCGGGTGGCGAAAGCTTAGCCGATGTCACTGAAAGGGTTTACACTTTTTTGAATATGCTCTTTCGCGATAGAGCAGGACAGAAGGTGTGGATCATTGTTCATGGCGGCATCATTAAAGCTCTTCGCTTCCTCCTGGAGCGTTGGACTTACGACCAGTCAATGAAATGGCTACCCGGGGAATCACCGGAAAACTGCGGAGTAACTACCTACGAATACAACGAGAGCCAGGAACGGCTTATACTCAAGGCATATAATGCAATTTTTTGGAAATAACGATAAAAGCGCATAGTCCCTACTAAAGCAATCAGTATGGGACTTTTTATTTTACAAGGAAAAATAACTCTTTTTATATAAATATTTGAAAAAATATTACTCCAGTTAACATTGCTAAATAAGTAAGAAATCCGACTCCGACCCCCGCCAAAACATCACTTGGCCAGTGGACGCCGCAAAATATTCTAAAAAAACCTATCAGGCAACTGGTTATTAAAAAAAATATTGCCAAAGGGGTACTGTATAATAACAGGGAAAAAGATAAGGCAAAAAATAGCGAAGCGTGACTTGAAGGGAAAGAAGGGTGCGATGGTTTTTTTATTAATAGTATTGTGGGAATTTGATCACAGGGTCGTTTCCTTTTGTAAAAAAAGTAAATCGGCTCATTAATAAAAAACCGGGCGGCCAAGCCGGCAAAAGCGGGAATAACCAGCAAAGAAATATGACGAGTTTGATATGATGCAACCACCAAAAAAAATACCAGAACATATTCCATATAGTCCGCAAAAAAAATGGCCAAAAAATCTAAAAATTTCCACTTGCCGGCAAACTTATTAATGAAATTGAATAACACTACATCTAAATTCATAATTTTTTCACCCGTCATTGCGAGCCACAGCGAAGCAATCTATAAAAATAACTAGATTACTTCGTCGCCTGCGGGCTCCAGAGACGGGAGTTCGGGCATAGCCCGCAACTCTCGCGTCTTGCCGCAATGACGATGAACGAAATTATTTTGGCAATGGAAACTTTTTACACAACACCGTAACTTCTTTTTTTATTTTTTTTACATTCCCGGGGTTTTCAATCACTTCGTTAATCCATGCGGCAATCTGTTTCATCTCTTTTTCTTTCATGCCGCGAGTGGTAATGGCCGGGGTTCCCAGGCGCAATCCTGATGGCTTGAAGGGTGGAGCTGGGTCAAATGGGATTGAATTTTTATTCGTACTAATTCCTATGCTTTCCAGTAAATTTTGTGCATCGGCTCCAAAAATATGTTTGTTACGCAAATCAATTAACAATAAATGGTTTTCGGTGCCACCGCTTATAATATCAAAACCGTATTTTTTTAATTCTTCAGCCAACATTTTGGCGTTTTTTACAATTTGGGCCGCATATTTTTTAAATGCCGGCGCACTGGCTTCTTTTAAACACACTGCAATAGCCGCAATGGCGTTTTCGTGCGGCCCGCCCTGCAATCCCGGAAAGATCGCTTTATCAATTTTTTTTGGTAACTCAGGGTCTTTTTCAATCCCCTTTTTGGTAACCATAATAATTCCCCCACGCGGTCCGCGCAATGTTTTATGGGTGGTAGTGGTAACAATATGGACAAAGGAAACTGGACTTAGGTGCACGCCTCCGACCACCAATCCCGCAATATGGGCAATGTCGGCAGCCAAATACGCACCGACCGAATCAGCAATTTTTCCAAGACGTGCCCAATCAAAAATCCGAGGATACGCTGTTGCTCCCACCCAAATAAGTTTTGGCTTATGTTCGCGAGCCATTTTTTCGAGATCATCGTAGCAAATAAGATGTGTTTTTTCATCTACGCCGTACTGAATAGGCTTAAAAAATTTACCCGTAGCACTTACCTTCCATCCATGAGTTAAGTGGCCCCCCATAGGAAGAGCCATGCCCATCGTAACATCTCCGGGATCACACACTGCAACGTACACAGCCATATTTGCGGGACTCCCGGAATACGGCTGCACATTGGCATGTTCCACCTTAAATAACTTTTTTGCCCTTTCAATACAAAGTGTTTCCACTTTATCAATAAACTGATTGCCCCCATAATACCGTTTTCCAGGATATCCTTCGGCGTATTTGTCGGTCAACAGCGACCCCAATGCCTCGCGCACCGCCGGCGAGCAATGATTTTCCGACGGAATCATTTGCAGAGAATTTTTTTGCCGCTCTGTTTCCAGGTTAATTAAGCTATAAATTTGAGAGTCTTGTTTTTTTAATTTCATAATAATGTTTTTTAATTTTAACACGATTTACTGACCTTTCACACTTAACTTTACGCTATGATTGGTTATTTCATCCCAGCTTTGCGGTAAAAATACTGTGGTTTTTCTCTCCCTAGTGCCTCACTAACTTAATTTTGAACCCCTAGCAGCATTGCAATGGATTGTCTTCTAGGCGCGAGGAGCGGCGCGTACCCTCTGTGGTACGAGAGCGACGAGCAACAACGAAGACAATCCATTGCAATGCTGCCCTTCGGGAACCCAGAAATTACTTCATCTTCTTCTTTGCTCCTCCTCAAGGTGGCACAAGGCCACCTTTCGTCGTCGCGCATCGAAGCTAAAGCAATTTCTGGGTTCTAGGGGTTCAAAATTAAGTTAGTGAGGCACTAGCTCGCTAGGGTTCGAAAAATCCTCGTATTTTTCCCGCAAAGCTGGGCGAAATACCTAAATCCTACATAAAGTTAAGTGTGAAAGGTCAGTAGACCTGTTGCGTATTAAGGATTTACTGCAAATTGCATATTTCGGCCACAAATTTGCTATAATTTTTCGGCGGGCCCTCTAGGCAAGCCGAAAAATTCTATCAAATTTCTGGCTCAAAATCTTCAATTTTCGCGACAATCCTTAATACGCAACAGGTCTAGTATAAAAAAAGTCCTGCATATGGTAGCAGAACTCTGTTAAAAAGGAAAAGACCCCGTAACGAGTTTACCTTTGGGGCAATGAAGGACTGCGGAATAATCGTTACCAAACCACTGGGCTGCCTGCCTATTGCAGACAAAAACCCATTGGCTGCTTTGACAACAAAGGCACAGGGTGCAACGAAACCCTTCGGGACTACGCAATACCGTGCCATCAAAAAAAATATTGGAAGTTTTTCCGTGCACCGATTTGGCCCAGGAGGCGGGAACCGCCTCTCGGTTTTGCAGAAGGGCCATCAAAATACCTGCATCCAGTCGGATGATGTGACCCACGGCCTTAAGGCGCATCAACTTTTTCTCGCCGTCAATCGACAGCTCATTGTCTTGAAGCGTGGTTTCCAGCACGATCTTACTTAAATCCAATTGCGTGATGGCAAGCGATCGGCTATCCTGATCCTCTTGACCCACCATTCCGTCTCCATCCGGCGGTCCTTGCCAAATAGTCCAGTCCTTTCCCAAAAAAATCGGGTTAAAGCATCGGGAACGGTCAATGCAAACCACGCTTCTTGCCATAGCAGCAATGGTTGCACTAGTAATTCCGCCAAAAAGCATCTGCCCCTGGGAAATTGCCGTTTTCGGCGCCTGGCTAATACTGCTTTCCAGTTTTTGAACTCCTGGAAAAATACCTTTCCGAAAAACCTCCTTAAAAAAGTTAAGGATAAAGGTCATTGAAGCGATGAATGCCATTGCCCTTACTCCTTTATAAAGAGTGTGGCATTGCCCCTGTTCCGTTTCCTCTGTTCCACGCCCCTATTAGACCAACTTAACCAATTACTTCCTACTGCAAAACCATATTTTCGGCTGCAAATTTGCCATAATTTTTAGGCGGATACGCTGTATAGGCCTGAAAATTCTATCAAATTTTCGCTCGAAAATCTGGTTTTTCGTAACGGAAGTAATTGGTTAAGTTGGTCTATTGTCAATGTGCTGCACTTGCACATATAATTATCTTATCTTTTTTTGCAACTTCGAAGTTATATTAATTATTTTTGATGGAACGCCTTTTTTCATATCACCGCCATCAATGATTGCCTTGATGCTCGTTTCTTTGGAAAATATTTTTATAATATCTTTGATATTTTGCAAAGGCGGCTGACCCGATACATTTGAAGATGTCTGGACCAATGGCCGATCAATTTTTTTTAAAAGATTGCTTAAAAAAGGGTACCTAGGAATCCTTATCGCAACCGTTCTTTCATCAAGTCCATATAATACGATACCTGGTTTTCTTTTTAAAATAAACGTATATTCCCCCGGCCAGAACTTCTTTAACATTTTTCGTTGCTGTTTATTTATTATAGCCATTTCTTCTGCCATGGCAATATTTCTAACAAAAAGTGAAAGGGGTTTTTTGCGCGGCCTTTTTTTTATTTTATAAATAGCGTCAACGGCCCTTTCGTTGGTCGCATCTGCCAAAAATCCGTATACGGTATCCGTTGGACAAATAACCACGCTGCCTTTTTTTAGGAGCGCGGCGGCTGCAGCCGCCGCGCGCAATGATGGCTTAATTATTTTCATTGTTTTAAAAGACCTGAAAATTTTTCGATATCTTCAGGACGACCAAAATCCATCCAGTTATCCTTTACCATTTTAACCTTGACTTTACCGTCTTTTGCTAGCAATGAAATCACATCAGTAATTTCGTATTCTCCGCGAGGGGATTTTTCAATCAGTGGCAATTTTTCGAAAACATCAGAAGTGAATTTGTATAAACTGGTATTGATTAAGTCCCCTACAAATTCTTTTGGTTTTTCTATAATTTCTTTTAAAAATTCTCCGTCAGTTAGCAATACTCCAAACTTTTCAGGGTGATCATTTTTTAAACCGGCAACGTAGCAATATTGATCATCAATGTTCATTAATCTTAAATCTTCAACCGAATAAAAATTATCTCCTACCAGCGATATAAATTGATCATTGCCGACAAAATCCCTTACGCACTTTAAGGGACAAGCCGTACCATATTCTTTTTCTTTGGGACCCAGCACTTCAAACTGACTAACTATATCAATACTACAATCATGATCTTTTTTATAACCATCCACAAATTCCTTCATTAAATCTTGCTTGTATCCTACTACCAGCATGATTTGCTGATATCCGGCATCCAAAATATTATCTAACAAATATGCCAAAAACGGCCGCTGATTTATTTCTATTAAATGCTTTGGTTTATCTTTTGAAAGTTCCTGCATGCGCGTCCCTGGCCCAGCCGCAGAAATAACCACTTTTTTAATTGGCATAGCCCACAGCGACACTAATTACTAATCGCATCCGAATGTACGAATACGTTTTCGTATTAGGGTCATTAGAGTGTTATTGGTAAATTAGGGTCGCTTATTATAATACTATATTAATCAATTTATCTGGTACGAAAATGATTTTTTTTACCTCTTTCCCGGCTACCCAGGGTTTTATTTTTTCGCCCCGCAGCACCATTTCTTCGACTTCCTTTTGATCGATACCATGTACTACTTCTATTTTGTCGCGCATTTTGCCATTAATTTGTATCACTAAAACTACGTTTTGGCTTGGCAATAATTTTTGGTTGTACACCGGCCACGGTTGCAGATGAATCGACGTTTTATTTTTCAACACGTTCCGCCAAAGTTCTTCAGTGATATGTGGAGCAAACGGAGCCAAAAGTTTAAGAAAATCTTCGTACTGCGATTTTGAAATTTCATGACCCTCAAGTTCGTTTAATAATTTCATTAAGTCGCTTACGCCCGTGTTGAAATTCAAATCACTGATGTCAAAACCAATTCCTTTATCATTTGCCTTAATGTATTTATTGATGATGCCCGCCGCCGCGATATTTTTTTTGGTCTTGGGGCTATAGCGGCCAACAAAATTCCAAACGCGGTTTAAAAACCGATACACTCCAGTGATGCCGCCGGGGTTCCACGAGCCACCCTGTAAATAAGGTCCCATGAAGGCCAAATACATCCTAACCGCATCAGCCCCGTATTTTTTTACTTCACTATCGGGATCAATGACATTTCCGCGCGACTTGGACATTTTCTGGTTATCGGAACCAAGAATGATTCCCCGGTTGCGCCGGTTTAAAAATGGTTCGTCAAAATCAATATATCCGAGGCGCTTTAATGCTTTGGTAAAAAATCGGGAATACAAAAGGTGCATGGTGGTGTGTTCCGCTCCGCCAAGATAGGAAAACACCGGCAACCATTTTTTAATCTTTTCTTTTGAAGCGAATATCTTTTTATTAGTTGGATCAGTATAACGCATAAAATACCACGAAGAATCAACAAACGTGTCCATGGTATCGGTTTCCCGCTCTGCCGCGCCTTTACATGTTGGACATGTTGTTTTGAGCCACTTTTCGGCTTTAGTCAAAGGGGACTTCCCGCCATCAGTTGGCTTAAAATCTTTAAGGGGCGGCAGCTCAACCGGCAACTCTTTTTCGTTGACTGGCTGATAGCCACAGGTTACACAATGCACCATAGGTATTGGCACACCCCAGTACCGTTGGCGCGACAGTATCCAATCACGGAGACGATAGGTTTTTTTAAAATCAGCCATTCCTTTTAATTTCAATTCTTCCACAATTTTTTTCTTGGCTATCATTGAATCCATGCCATTGAATTTCCCGGAATGAATTAAAACTCCTTCGCTCTCAAAAGCGTGGGCCTCATTAAAAAACCGATCCAGCCAGATTTCGTATTCACTGCACTTAATGTTTTTATCTTTTTGTAATTCCTGCCACGAAAGCCAAACCGGTTCGTGTTTTTCTTTTTCATCAGCAGAAATTTCTTGGCGGTCTTCATTTTCTAGTTCAAACACCAAACAGGTAAACAGAGCATTGCGATTTTCATCTTTATGGTTGGCATAAAAATGCGACTGGACCGGTCCACCCAGGGTTTTTATATATCTTACATTTTTATATCCGCTTTCTTCTAAAATTTCCCGCTTGGCAGCAAGCATACCATCTTCGCCTTCCTCAACACCGCCGGTGATAAAGGTTGTCCAGGGGAATTTTTTCCACTTCAAACACAATACTTTTTTATCTTTTGAATTAATCACAATAGCTTGAATGGCATTTCGTTCTATCGTTTTTTTATCGGCCCGCGGCGGATCGTGCTGGTCAACCACTTTTGGAATAATGACCTCCTTTATCGGCAACTGGTATTTTTTGGCAAACTCAAAATCCCGTTTGTCGTGTGCGGGGACAAACATTACGGCTCCGGTCCCGTAACTTCCTAACACATAATCGCCCACCCAAACAGGAATTTTTTCGTTATTAGCGGGGTTGGCGGCAAAAATTCCGGCGTCCACACCGGTTTTTTCTTTGGCCTCCTGCCGTTCAAGTTCTCGTTTTGCCAAACTTCTCTTGATATAATCTTGCGTATGATCACCTGCCTGCCAACCGGCACTTACCCAAGTTTGCGCAAGTTCGGGAGAAACTACCAGAGCAGTAACACCAAAAACCGTATCGGATCTTGTTGTGAAAGTTTCTATATATTTTGAAAATTGAAAATTGAAAATTGAAAATTTTATAATCGCTCCTTCCGAGCGGCCAACCCAATTTTTCTGCCCAAGTTTTGCGGACTCCTGCCAATCGAGAGCATCAAGTCCGTCAATAAGCTCGTCTTTAAATTCGGTAATTTTAAACATCCATTGGGCCAGGTCTTTTTGCATGACTTCAGATTGGCATCGGTCACATTTGCCGCCAACCACCTGCTCGTTAGCCAGGACTGTTTTGTCTTTTGGACACCAATTCACTTTTGTCGTGGCGCGATAGGCCAGGCCTGCTTGGCAGAACTTAATGAACATCCATTGGGTCCAGCGGTAATAATCGGGGTCTATGGTACTCACCTTGCGCGACCAATCAAACATCGCCCCCATGGACTTTAATTGGCGCGTCATGTAAGCAATATTTTGCCTGGTCCACTTTTCAGGATGAATATCGTGTTTTATGGCGGCGTTTTCGGCCGGCAAACCGAAGGCATCAAAACCCGTGGGATAGAGCACATTATACCCTTTCATGCGAAGGTAGCGGGCTTTAATGTCGGGCAAGGCAAAAGCGTACCAGTGACCAATGTGAAGGTTTCCCGATGGATAGGCAAATTCGGTAAGGAGCATTACATTCTTTTTTCTGGCAACCACATTCTTGGTTGCAAAAAGTTTCTTATGCTCCCAGTATTTCTGCCACTTTTTTTCAATTTTTTGAGGGTTGTATTTTTGCATATCTAAGTGATATTAAGTTTACCACTGAAAAGTGTTAAAATGAAGGTGAAATCATTTAAAATTAACACCTAACTTGGCGGCTTAC
>MHOT01000017.1 GCA_001820175.1 Candidatus Staskawiczbacteria bacterium RIFCSPHIGHO2_02_FULL_42_22
CGGCGCCCTTAATCAATAAAACAAATCCGGCGACTAATAAAATATATTCAACCATATGTTTTTATTCTATCATAAAACACCGATTATGAAACAAGGGGTTTTTCTTGTTTTTTAATTAAGTAGGTCAAAATGGGCGGAGTCAGAAGAGTTGTGAATATGACCATGATCACAATTACCGAAAAAAGTTCGTGGCTTAAAATTCCCAAACTGCTTCCAATAGAAGCAAAAATTAACCCCACTTCTCCGCGGGGAACCATTCCAAAACCAACCAAATTTTTATTGACTTTTCCGGCAAAAAAACCGGACACATACTTTCCAAATATGGCAACCAGGGTGATGCCAATGGCCACGATCAATATTTTAATGTTAAAAAGAGAATCCAATCTGACGTTCATCCCGGTCGTAATGAAAAACAAAGGTACTAAAAAATAGGAAAGCGGTTCAATTAATTCTTCAACGTGTTTTTCAGAATGATGATGGGCCAGCTGCTTTAATTTCTCCCGGTGTTTATAGGGCAATGTTTTTGAACTTTCCAATAGATCGTCGATAGCTTTAGGTCTTTTAAAGGTTTTAAAATGCACGGGATCTAATACAAGTCCTGCGGCAAAAGCTCCCACGATTGGGGCCAGGCCCATTTTTCCAGCAAGATAAGCAAAAACGAGAGCAAAGGAAACGGCCAGGGTGAATTTCATTCCAATTCCAGTATGGATTTTTGAAAATAGTTTTCCAATAAATGGGGCCGAAAATTGTCCCAAAACAATTGCGCCAATTAAAAAAGCGATTGCTTTAAAAGAGATAGAGCTAACGGTTCCCAAGCTAATTGAACCTATTGTCGCTATGGCAGAAACTACTGCTAATATGATAAGTCCAATGACATCGTCAATAACGGCCGCGCCTAAAACAATTTGGGCCTCCGAAGTTTTTAGTTTCCCCAGGTCTTTAAATACCCGTGCGGTAATCCCAACAGAGGTCGCCGTTAATGCCGCTCCCAGAAACAAGTATACGGTGCTTGAAAGGCCGGGGAAAAGAAGCGGACCGACTATGTAAGTTCCAAGTATAAAAGGGCATATGACTCCCACTATTGCTACTAAAAAAGCTCTCAACCCCACTTTTTTCATTTGAGCAATATTTGATTCAAGCCCTACCTGGAAAAGAAGTATTATGACTCCCAATTCAGCGAGAAAGGCAAGCAGTGTGTCGCTTTTTATCGGTTCAAAAAAATTAATTCCCACAAGGAATAGGTTTCCAATTATAACACCCATCAGTAATTCTCCTAAAACAGAGGGTTGGCCGATTTTTTCTAACAAACTAGCCACTTTTGCTAAAACCAATAGTAACGCAATCCAAAAAAGGGTAATGATGATGCTATGGTTTGCGCTGGTACCGGAGTTTGCGGAAGATGAAGCGAGGGCTCCGGCGCCGATGACTAATACTAATACAACTATTGATAATAACGCGAATTTTTTCATAGGATTATTCTTTTCTAAGGGCCCGTACGTTAATAACTTAACACATCTTACGCTCACTGCATTCCCGTCTAGCACCACTACTCAGTCGCAAAACCCTTCGCCCTACCGATAGTAGGGCTCAAGATTTTGCTCAATCGCAGCGATGCTATCCGGGGCGCATTGAGCCTAATCTGTATCAACCTATTAACGAACGGGCCCTAAGAAACAAAATTCATTATAATAATTAAATCTCATTTTGTCCATAATTCGCATGGTAATTCGCATGGTAACCCCCCACATCCCTATGGAACAAACATTACAAAACCGGCACTCCAACTCTTGCCGGATTTGCCAATCTAAACCATCTTTCCCAAAGAATTTACTCACCGTAGCTACGGCTACGCCTCGTAAATTCTTCGGAGACGGGGCGAATGCGTTGCGACACATTACGCCTCGCGTCTTAACTCCAAGATGGCTTGCCTTGCCAAACCTACTGGCACTTAAGTCCAATTCTGGAATGTGTGTTCTATAGTAAGAAAACTACGGTGGAGATTGCCACGCCCTTGCGAGGGCTCGCAATGACGACGAGTGTAGGATTGAAGAAGTGTGAGGGGTTACTTTACATGTTAAATGCGTGCCATGCCATTGCAAAACGCGCCATTTTTAGATACGATGAATACGTTCATGTTTTACGATGAATCTGGAATCTTGTATCTTGAATACCTTAGACCTGTTGCGTATTAAGGATTGTCGCGAAAATTGAAGATTGCACCGGCGGGGATGCCCTGCGGGTCAAGGGCCAGAAATTTGATAGAATTTTTCGGCTTGCCTAGAGGGCCCGGAGATGGGGAAATTTGTTGCTACAAATTTACCCACATCTTGACCGAAAAATTATAATGTGCTAAGCGAGAGAGGAAAGGAAAAATCGCAATTATTCCTTTCCGAACGAGCGACAAATTATACTAGGTATAGCAAATTTGTGGCCGAAATATGCAATTTGCAGTAAATCCTTAATACGCAACAGGTCTCTTGAATAGAATAAAAAGAATACAGAATAATGAATACATGTTTCACATTCTAAATTCAAAATTCAATTCAAGATACCAGATACCAAATTCAAGATTCTAATCCATAATGATTATACCCTTTACGTATGCTTTCGTAAGCGTTTTAGTGGTTAGCATGATTTCTTTGATTGGCATTTTGGTTCTTTCTTTGCGGGAGATATTTTTACGAAAATATATTTTTATTTTTATCAGTTTGGCCGTGGGAGCATTACTGGGAGATGCTTTTGTGCACCTTATTCCGGAAGCGCTGGAAAGCGATTTTCACCCTGTCCTTATAAGCGTTTTAATTATTGCCGGAATTCTTATCTTTTTTATTTTGGAAAAATTTCTTCACTGGCATCACCATGGTCAAGATTTGCGCCAGGCGCACATTAATCCAGTGGGCCCTTTGGTGCTTTTTTCAGACGCCGTACATAATTTAATAGATGGTATTGTTATTGGGGCAAGTTTCATGGTAAGTATTCCCCTGGGAATTGCCACCACGGTGGCGGTAATGTTCCATGAAATTCCCCAGGAAATTGGGGACTTTACCGTGCTGTTGCATTCAGGGTATACTAAAAAACGCGCCCTCTGGCTCAATTTCCTTTCGGCACTTTCCGCCCTAGTAGGAGTTGTTATTGCTTTTATATTAGGCGAATCAAGTCAAGGTTTTACCTTATTTATTTTGCCAATTGCCGCCGGTGGATTTATATATATTGCCGTTGCCGATTTAATTCCTGAACTCCATAAGACCAAAGAAATAACGTATTCTTTGTTTCAAATTATTGCCGTAGCTCTTGGAGTATTAGCCATGGTTGCATTAATTTTTATTGAATAGGTTAAATAAGTATGATTAATCAATTATCCGACCACGAACTTATTGCAAGGTACTTAAAAGGTGACGAAAGGTCATTTGAGCTTTTAGTCAAACGCTACACGAATGCAATGTACGCGTTTATTATGGGGTATGTGCACGATGACCATGTTGCCCAGGATATCACTCAGGAGGTTTTTTTGAAGGTTTTTAAAAACGTCAAAAAAATAGACGCAACTAAAAATTTTAAATCATGGATGTATACGATCGCCAAGCATACTACTTTTGACGTTTTAAAAAAGAAAAAATCCATACCATTTTCCCAGTTTGAAAAAGAAGACGGTGGAAACTATTTAACTGAAGTATTAAAAGACGGCGCGGTCTTGCCCGACCAGGCATCCGCTATACTAGAACAAAAAAAGAAATTTTTGCAAGGCATCGGAAGGTTATCAAACAAATACAAAACCATTTTGTCGCTGTATTATTATGGTGGTTTTAATTTCAGGGAAATTGCCGAAAAATTAGAGGCCTCTATTAATACCGTCAAAAGCCGGCATCGGCGAGGGGTTATGTTGTTAAAAAAGACGATTCCTTATTCGTAGGGCCTCTCTTGCACCAATATATATCGGTATTTTAGTACTGATAATATGGCTTACCACTCCATGCCACCTCTACCAGATCATATTCCTTATGTGCCCGCACAGGTACCCGCAGGGGTTTTTGATGGGATTATTTTGGCAATTAAACAAGCCGAGCAGCACCGGCAATCCAGGAGAGTCCTGTGTTTTTTTATCGTTATTTTTGGCGTATCTTTAGGGGCTCTGCCCTTTTCGCTGGCGGTACTGATAGGCGCATGGAATCGATCGGCTATCGGATATTTTTTATCCGCCGCGCTTGAAAACGGGGTGTTATTTTTTTCTTTCTGGCAGGATTTTTTATTATCCATTGCCGAGTCGCTGCCAATGCTTGCCTTAGTAGTGTTTGCCGTAAATGTGGCCTTGTTATTATTTACTCTTCGTTTATTCATTCACAAAAAAGGGGAATTCTTTCAATATTTATGGAAAACCAAGCCGATCGCCAAAAATACTTCGATGTCTTAAAAGTGCTTATCGTGGCACTTTTTGGCTTTGCTTTTGTCATGGGAGTGTTTTCGGTTGGTATTTGGGTGGGGCAGAAACGGGCGGAATTTTCTTTCCGTTGGCTCAATAGTTATCACCGTAATTTTGGCGGCCCGCAGGGTGGATTTTTAGATAATTTTCCGAATAGTAATTTAATGGGCGGCCACGGAATTTTTGGCGTAGTTATCGGTATTTACACTAATAATCTAATTATCAAAGATCAAGATAATATGGAAAAAATCGTGGTCATTTCAACAGAGACCATCATGAGGAATAATGTGGGGAATATGAATTTTTTTGATATAAAAATAAATGATCGGGTGGTGATTATCGGCTCTCCCAATGGCGAGGGTCAAGTTGAGGCAAAATTTATCAGGGTATTGCCTCCAGTCACTTCCTTCATTAAAATTATAGAAATTTTTTAGAGGTGGAACGATTTTCGGGTACCAACCCCTCACACCTCGTCATTGCGAGGAGCCAGCAGGCGACGTGGCAATCTATGGTATGAGTGTATTCACCATGGATTGCCAACCACCTACGCTTCGCTCGTGGCTAAAGGCCAAGGTATTTTATTTATCTTGGGCTCGCAATGACGACGAAAAAAAATGTTTCAAAACAGCGCCAAAACAGCACCAAAATTATTGACTTATTTAAAATATAGTGCTATTGATAATCGTGTGTTCTTTGCTTTAACTCTTTTGGAAAGGCGAATTTCCATGACCACCGAAGACGCGATCAGGACCATTATTATGGCGGGTAAAATAAGCCCCCATTTCAAGTGCGAAGCCATTCTTGCGATCTTGGATGGTTTAGATCAAGGAAAGGTTTTGGACATTCTGGGAATTACTTATCGGCCGATCGTGCGTCAACAGCAGCGATTGCAGCAATTGGCCGAGGATCTGCGGCACGATCAAGAAGAGGAAGAACGATTAGCGCGGTATAATGAGGCCCGCAGAGAGGGTCTCATCCGTTAGTTATTCGTGATTCTATGCGAGGTACGGTTTCCGTACCTCTTTTTTTTGGCGGTTTTAATGTTTTGGAATCTGAAGCGTTAAAACTGCTTTTTTGGGGTTGATTTTACGTCTTATTTTTGATAAAATAAAGATACATGAAGCAACATATTGTTATCAATAACGACAGGGAAAGGCAATTAATCGCGGACTTGGAGGGAAAAAACGATATCAAATCCGAAAGAATTAAGAAGCTTTTAATGCTTCCGGATTTAACGAAAAAAGAGAATTCTCCCGTAAAAATTTTGTTTGATCAAATATTGAAACTACCAAGATTCAAAGATTTTGATTTAGTTGATTTCCCCAAAATAGTGACAGTTGAGCAAAACTTTGATCTTTTAAATACCTCAAAAGATCATCCAAGCAGAAGAGAAACAGATACTTATTACGTTGCCGATGAATATGTTTTAAGGACACAAATGACGGTTATGTGGTCATTTTATTTGAAAGATCCAGAAGTCCTGGAAAAACTCAGAAAAGAAGGGTATGTTGCAGCCCTTTCAACGGGAATTGTATTTCGCAAAGATGAGATTGACAGGCATCATTTTCCGGCATTTCATCAAATTGACGGATTATATATTTGTGAAAAATCACAAAAAGTTATTACTCGGAAAGATTTGGAAGATGTTCAGGTTGATATGGCAAAAAGCATTTTTGGACAAGATATTGAATATAAGTTTTTGGTTGATTCTTTCCCCTTCACTGATCCATCGGTTGAAATGGATATTAAATTTAACGGAAATTGGCTGGAAGTAAATGGTGCCGGACTTATTCATCCGCAAGTATTGAAAAACTTTGGTTTAGATCCAGAAGTATATAATGGTTGGGCATTTGGATTCGGAGATAGGCTGGCGATGATAAAAATGGAGATTCCAGATATAAGAATTTTGTGGTCAGGGGACCCGCGCATTACCAGCCAATTTAAAGATATTAATAGCAAGTACCAAGAGGTGAGCAAATATCCGCCCATCAGCCGCGACATTTCGTTTATTATTGCCAAGTCCGTAAATTTGAATAATTATTACGAACTGGTGCGTGATTTAGGGGAAAATTTAATTGAAGAAGTAAAGCTGATGGATGAATACGAAAACGACGAAAAATTCGGCGCGGACAAAAAATCTTACACGTTTCATATTGTGTATCGGTCTTTGGAAAAAACCCTTACTGATGCAGAGGTAAATAAAATGCACAATAAGATTACCGAGAAAACGAAAGAAGAGTTTGGAGCGGTAATTAGATAATTTTTTTCAATAGAAAACCCGCAATTAGATAATTACGGGGTGATTAATTTCACGAACCTGAAGTGATCTGGAATCCCGGGTAGGCCGCTTGAATTATTGTGACCGTTGTCTGGCGGTTTGGTTCGGATCCATAGCTAGTACTTTCTCCGTATATTTCAACGCTCTGTCTTGCGGGATCTAATATGATTTTTCCGCCGCCGATTATCTTAGGATAAATATTGCTATCGTCTAATTCATCCTGCAGGAAACCGGCAAGATCGCTGTGACCGTGCCATCCGCTTCGTACCACGATTTTTTTCCGGCCACCGGTATCTGTCAGTTCTGCCACGATGAATTTATCAAGGATTACGGCATAAGTTTTGTACACCGGAATTTCATCAAGAGTCATAGTATCCGCCTTTCATGAAAAGAGCTAGGTGAAACTTTACTTTCTTATCCTATATCAATCATGGAGTTACGTCAAGTTTTTACCGTTGAGATTGATGAATAATAACTCTTCCGTGTCATTCCCGCGGCCAGACGCGAGGCGCGAAGCGCCCCGTCTCTGCGGGAATCCAGTGTTTTTGTTTGAGAATCTGGATCCCCGCTTGCGCGGGGATGACAATAGAGGTGGTATTAGGCATTATTCACCAAGCTCCCATTTCATGCCATAAAAGAGCTAAGAGTCAATGGTTGCTGGTGGCCAGAGAATTTGGTAAAATTAAGGTACGCGATCCCAATCTACGAATGACATCCGAATGATACGAATACGTTAATGTTATTCGGAACATTCGGATGTGGATTCGGATTATTCGCCTCACTAATTATTATGAAACTAAGCATCAAAGAAAAAGACGATTTAAAAAAGTTTATGAAGGCCAGAAAATACCTTGTTTGGTATGTTAAAAATCCGGAAGATTTACCCCTGGAATCGATTGTGGAGCATACCTTAAATTATGGCAATTGGGACGATGTACAAACATTGATTAAAATCGCAGGTATAAAAAGAGTGGCTGAAATTTTTAGAAAACAGACCACGGGATCAAGATTGAATTATGGTCCCAAAATAGTCAACTATTTTAACTTGTACTTTAACAAATATGCACAGTGAAATTTTAACAAAAGAACAAATCGGGCTTTTGGAGTTGGTTGCCAGTTTCTCAAAGAATTTTGGCATGGTGGGTGGAACCGCCATTGCATTGTATATTGGACACCGGGAATCAATTGATTTTGATTTATTTTCCTTGGAGGAATTCGAAAACTCAAAGGTAAGAAAAAAAATTATCGGAAGGCAAAAAATCAATGAAATCGTGAGAGATGAAAAAGGGCAATTCACGTTAATTATAGATGGTGTCAGATTTACCTTTTTCCATTACCCGTTTCCAATTACTTTTTCAGAAAATTTTGAGAATACCATAAAATTACCCGATCTTATTACGCTGGCCGCTATGAAGGCGTACGCGCTGGGGCGCCGGGCGAAATGGAAAGATTATGTAGATTTGTATTTTATTATTAAAAATCATCATTCGGTAAACGATATTAACAAAAAAGCCAAAGAAATTTTTGGCAACGAGTTTAATGAGAAATTATTTAGAAGCCAGTTATCGTATTTTGAAGGCATAAATTATAAAGAAGAAGTTGTTTATAAGAAAGGGTTTGAGGTAAGCGAAGAAACAGTAAAAAGTGCATTGGTAAAATTTAGCTTATTGTAATAAATTAAATAATTTTTAGCTAGATTTTTTTTAATACTATTAATTAATTTTAAAACTATGCCAGAATCAAATGAATCAGCGGGTAATAAATTTCAAGAAGCAATGGAACATGAAAATAAGGTAAATAGAGGCAATGCTATGCAAATACTTAAATTACTTTTGGATAATTGGGCAATGGTCGTCAGTGTGGTGCAAGTGCCTGAACCAGTTGATGCACAAAAAAGCCATTGTCAGAGTGGACTCGCTTATCTAGAAAAATATTCTGAAATCTATCCTACTTTAAACATCGAAAAACAAAAGGAAATTACCGATGTAGCAGAAAATATTATTGCTTCTTTTTCACATATTTTCGAGTTCTTAAAGCGATATCAGGACGCAGAAAATCGGGGCAAAAATAACTAATTATTCGTACAAACAATGAAAATAACAATCAAAGACGCGGAAGATAAAAAGCATAAAAAGGTGGTAAAAGAGGTAAAAAAGGAAACGGTAAAAAAAGATGAGTCGGTTTCGGCTGCCAAAAAAATTGAACCCGCTGCTGCCAAGGGCTCCAGTGTGGCAAAGAAGGCCAAGCCCTGGGAAGTGAAGGCAAGAAAAACTGAAGTGGTGGAATCCTCCTTCGCTAAAGCTTTGGCGGACAAGGAAAAGCCAAAGATGGAACCGATTGCCGAAAAGAAAGTGCGCAAAGAAGGGGAGTATGGTGCCAAAGATATTCAAGTGCTGAAGGGTTTGGAGCCGGTGCGCCTAAGGCCAGGAATGTATATTGGTTCAACCGGACTTGATGGCTTGCACCACTTAATTTGGGAAATTGTTGACAACTGCTTGGACGAAGCAATGGCCGGCTATGCCAAAAGTATTGAAATTGTGCTAATGGAAAATAACCGGGTAAGCGTGTCTGACGACGGCCGAGGTATTCCGGTGGAAAAACACCCTGATACCGGAAAATCAACCCTGGAAACGGTATTGACTACGCTGCACGCTGGAGGAAAATTCGGCGGGGATGCGTACAAGGTGTCAGGTGGTTTGCACGGCGTGGGCGTGTCGGTTGTGTGCGCACTTTCCACATTTATGGAAGCCGAAATTCACCGCGATGGGGGTGTGTATAAGCAAGAATATTTCCGCGGCGTGCCAAAAGGTGGGGTAAAAAAAGTGGCGGAGTCCAAAAAATCGGGGACTACGATTACCTTTGATGCGGACCCCAAAATTTTCCCTGAAATAAAATACGATACCAAGAAAATTTTAAACCATGTGCGCCAGCAGGCCTATTTGACTCGTGGGGTAAAAATCATCTTTCGGGATGAACGTAAACCCTCCTCCGCCAAGGCTTCGGCGGGCGAGGAAGGCGAAGTATATACTTTTTATTTTGAAGGTGGCGTTGGCAGTTTTGTAAAATTCTTGGTAATGCAAAATACGCCTCGCCATCAAAATATTTTTGCCATCAATACTCAAAAACAAGATGTGGCCATTGAAGTGGCTTTTCAGTATACTCAAGAAATGGAATGCACCGAACAATCATTTGCCAATAACATTTATACTCCCGAAGGTGGTACGCACATTTCGGGGTTTAGGTCAGCATTAACCCGGTGTTTAAACGCCTATGCGCGCCGCGAGAATTTTTTGAAGGAAAAAGATGAGAATTTTTCGGGAGATGACGTGAGGGAAGGGTTGACGGCTGTAGTATCGGTGAAAATACGCAATCCGCAATTTGAAGGCCAAACCAAGGCCAAATTGGGCAACCCCGAAGCCAAAGGAGCGGTGGAAGACGCGGTCATGGAAGGGTTGACTGATTACCTGGAACGAAACCCAACCGACGCCAGGGCTATTATTGAAAATTGCTTGCTGGCAACCAAGGCGCGCTTGGCGGCCAAAGCGGCGCGCCAAACCGTATTAAGAAAAGGTATTTTAGAGGGCTTGGCGTTGCCCGGAAAGTTAGCGGATTGTTTGTCGAAAAACCCGGAAGAATCGGAATTGTATATCGTTGAGGGGGATTCAGCTGGAGGCTCGAGTAAAATGGCGCGAGATCGCAGGTTCCAGGCGATTTTGCCTTTGCGGGGAAAAATTTTAAATGTGGAGCGGGCACGGCTGGATAAAATGCTGGCCAACAAAGAAGTAAAATCGCTCATTATTGCTTTGGGAACAGCCATTTCAGAGGACTTTAATTTAGAAAATTTGCGATATCATAGGATTATTATTATGACCGATGCTGATGTGGATGGTTCCCACATTCGCACGCTTTTATTAACGTTATTTTACCGATATTTCAAACCCATTATGGAATCCGGTTACATTTATATTGCCCAACCGCCGCTCTATAAAATTCAGCACGGAAAATCGCTGCAGTATGCATATACCGAGGAGCAACGTGATACGATGGTAAAAAATCTGGGCGGCGGGAGTGTTAATTTGCAGCGTTATAAGGGTTTGGGGGAAATGAATTCCGATGAACTGTGGGAAACCACCATGAACCCGGAAAATCGGTTATTGTTGCAAGTACAAGTTGAAGAAGCCCACGAAGCCGACAAGACGTTTGATATACTTATGGGTGAAGAAGTCGAACCAAGAAAAAAATTCATACAAACGCACGCCAAGAGCGTGAAGAATTTGGATGTGTAGATAAAAATAATTCAAAACTCAAAAGGTAAAATGCAAAAGTACAATTCAAAAGTAAAAAGTTTTAGTTGTTAACTTTAACTTTTTACTTGAAATTTTGCCTTTTGATTTTTTCCTTTTAACTTTACTATCGTATGTTCGATAATCTAAAAAAACTACACGAGTTAAAAAAGATTCAGGACTCTTTTAAAAAAGAACGCCTGACGTTTGATGACAGGGGAGTAGAGGTAACCATTAACGGTAACTTTGAGGTAGAGGTAATTAAATTAAATCCCGAATTGAGTATTACCGACCAACAAGAGGTGTTGAAGCATTGCCTCAACATGGCCCGTCAAGAGATTCAGAAAACTTTAGCCAGCCGCATAGGTAAAGATCTACTGCAAATGTAATCTTTTAGCTGCAAATTTCCAAAAACTCATCGGCGTATCGACATAGCTGATACACCTTTTCATTTTTATAAATTTTCGCTTGAAAATATTCCATTTTCGCAACGATCTTTACCTATTTGGCTGGCTCTGGCTAAGAAGATGATGGACTCGGGAATGGGTTTTTAAAATTATGCAACCAAAAAATCGCCGTAGGGCGATTTTTGATTGGATATTGATTTTATGGCGGTTTTAGGGTAAATAATAAGGTGGGTCGAAAACATCCTGCTTTCACGAAAGGAGCGGCTGATGGAAATGAAGATTCCCGATGTGGCCCGGAATCCGGAACTCTCGCCCTGGGGGTTCCCTGACTGGTTCCACCACCATGGCATGAAAATGTATGCGGGAAGGTTGAACAGAGAACAAAAGTCTCTTCGTATTTCAGGTAGCGCTGCATTTCTTGGCATTTTGCCGGCCGAATCCGCCGTGTTTGACGGATGGCTGGTCACATGGCGCGTCGTCTATTCGCGCAACGAAAGGACCGAGGGCCAGGTATTCTTCACCACCGAAGAACTGGCGGCGGCCTTCGGCCTTGCGCCAATAACCGGCTCCAGTGACGATTGGCTGATTGAGCGTTACGGGGCTCATTCTGCCTTCCAAGGGAAGTACATTTCGTGGCGACGGGACGACGGGAATGTGTATCTTAACATTCCGTGTCCCGGGACCGGCCACGATGGCGACCCGAATATCTCCATTGAGGTGAGTCCGGAAATGAGCAATGTCGTCAAAGAATTGCTCCAACTTCCGTGACCTCGGAGCCAATCAGGGTCTTTGCTTACTCCCAAGCAAAGACCTTTTTTCTTACTAATTATTTGCTATAATAGACCTGTCCCTAAATAAGATTTGTTACGAAAATTACAGATTTTGAGCTGGAAATT
>MHOT01000018.1:0-15380 GCA_001820175.1 Candidatus Staskawiczbacteria bacterium RIFCSPHIGHO2_02_FULL_42_22
TAATGAATTTCGGTTTGAAATTAGATGATGTAACTGATACCCCTATGGTTTGATTTTAGATGATTTAATGCGAAAACTTGCAGGAATGTAAACAGAAATGATACAATTATTAAATATGCGACCCTAATTTACTAATGACACCCGAATTTACGAATAGTGTATTCGTGACACGTATTAGTATATTAGGATGCGATTAGTAATTAGTGTCGCTGATAAGAATGGGCAAAAAGGATAAACTTCAAAAACCGGAAAAGTCCGGTAAAGATAAAAAGAAAGAGTATTTGTTAACTCTGCGCACGAAAAAATGGATCAAAGCCATTTTGATTTTTTTGGTTGGTATTATTATCGCCCTTTCATTTTTTGAGAAATCCGGGCTGGCAGGCGAGTGGCTGGTATGGATATTAAAAATACTATTCGGCGATTCTCGCCTTACCATTACCACTATTATATTAACCTTATTTGGCGGCGGTTTTGTATTATTAAAATCCCATAAAAAAGTAAAAATACTAGCCATTGCCCTGGCGGTGGCGGTTACTATTATTGGAGTGTCCGGTATTTCCAATAACCAAAGTTTAAATCAGCAGCACATCGGCCTTATAGGTTGGGTGGCGAAAATGCTAGTCAATGGTTTTGGGTTATTGGTTTCTAATATTATTTTTGCTACCACTATTGTTATCGGTCTATTTATCTTCCTGCAATTTATCTGGCACGAAACACCAAGGGAAAAAGAAGATCCAATGCTGGCTGGCATGAAAAGTTCCGATGCGCCTAATTTTAGAATCAAGGGAATTGAGCCGGAAAAATCCGATGGAGTTAAAAAATCCGAGGTAAAACAACCCTTATTTAAAAAAATACAACCGGTGGCCGGTGTGCAAAAATCGGAGGCGGTTACCTTAATGTCTGCTCAAAGCAAGGGAAAATATTCTCTGCCACCCATTGATTTACTTTCAAAAAATGAAACGCCGCCTACTTCCGGAAACATTAAAGAAAATTCATTGATCATTAAAAAAACCCTGGAAAATTTTGGTATTCCTGTGGAAATGGCCGAAGTGAATGTGGGGCCTACGGTAACCCAGTATGCTTTCAAGCCAGCTGAAGGAGTGAAGCTTTCTAAAATTACTACGCTTTCAAATAATTTGGCCCTGGCCTTAGCGGCCCACCCCATAAGAATAGAGGCGCCGATTCCTGGAAAGTCGCTGGTGGGCATAGAGGTGCCAAATAAGGTGCGGTCTACCGTGGTGCTAAGAAATTTAATTGCCGACCAACAATATCAAACGGCTGACTCCCCATTAATGATTGCCTTGGGAAAAGATGTATCGGGCTCGCCGGTATACACGGCCCTGGAAGACCAGCCGCACATGCTGGTGGCCGGAGCTACGGGTACCGGAAAAACCATCTTTTTGAATTCACTCATTTTAAGTTTGATGTATAAAAGTACGCCAGAACAAGTCCGGCTTATCATGGTTGACCCCAAGCGTGTGGAATTTCAAAATTATAACGACATTCCGCATTTGTTGTGCCCCGTCATCAATGATGCGGCAAAAACCATTAATGCGCTTCAGTGGCTGGCTCGTGAAATGGAGCGGCGCTTTGAGGTGTTTTCGGAAATTCCCACCCGCAATATTAAAAGTTACAATGCCAATAAATCTGTTATTGCCGCCGGTACCCAGTTGCCTTACATTGTGTTAATTGTGGATGAGTTAGCTGATTTGATGGCCGCTAAGGGAAAAGAATTGGAAGCCGGAATTGTGCGCCTGGCGCAAATGGCCCGAGCCACGGGAATCCACTTGGTGCTGGCTACCCAGAGGCCTTCAGTTGAAGTTATTACCGGGTTAATTAAGGCAAACATCAGTTCCAGGATCAGTTTTCAGGTGGCCAGCCAAATTGACTCGCGCACGGTGTTGGATACTTCCGGGTCGGAAAAACTGATTGGCATGGGGGATATGTTATTTTTGTCGTCTAAAAGTTCTAAGATAACCAGGATTCAAGGGCCGTATGTTTCAGAAAATGAAGTAAAACGAGTGACCGACTGGGTGACCGACATGGGCAAAAAAGTGGAGGAACCCCAGAGCGTATTAATTGAAAGTTTAAAGAGCCAATTAGAGCAACAACAGGGAGATGAAAAGGGTGGCGGAGGTGGTGGAGAAACATTTTTTGGAGATGATGACCCTTTGTTTGAAGATGTAAAAAGAATTGTGCTGGAAACCAAAAAAGCATCGGCATCCTTTTTGCAACGGCGCTTGCGTATCGGTTACTCAAGGGCCGCTCGGCTCATTGATATGCTTGAAGACAAGGGAATTGTGGGTGCGGCCGATGGCGCCAAACCCCGTGAAGTGTATGGCGATAACGCCACCACGGCTGACCCTAACCTTTCGGGTGGCACGGGTATGGACGAATCAGAGAATGTGCCAAAGGAGGGCGAAGAAGGGTGGCAGAAGGTGTAACAATTTTTTGTAATAGCAAAAAATGGAATTACCAAATTCCAATTACCAATTTCCAAATAATTAAAAATTTAAAATTTGATAATTTCAAATTGATGCACTTGCGAGGAGTTTGTTTATCCAAACAAACAGCAAATTGTAAATTTCAAATTAAACTCATGGCTAAAGAAAAAAAAGATAAGACCGA
Source organism: Candidatus Staskawiczbacteria bacterium RIFCSPHIGHO2_02_FULL_42_22 (assembly GCA_001820175.1). GTDB lineage: Bacteria > Patescibacteriota > Minisyncoccia > Minisyncoccales > Staskawiczbacteraceae > VGLO01. Next base: position 2,629 of record MHOT01000018.1, read on the forward strand.
AAAGAAGGTGGTGGAGAATAAAGAAAACAAGGCATTAAATTCCGCCATTAATGAAATTAAGGAACGGTTTGGCGAAGGGTCTATTATGAAGCTTTCCGAAAGCAATAAGGTGAATGTTGATACGATTCCTACGGGGTCAATTGCTATGGATATGGCCTTGGGGGTGGGCGGAATGCCCCGCGGAAGAATTATAGAAATTTATGGAGCGGAGTCGTCCGGTAAAACCACATTATCGCTGCACATTGTGGCCGAAGCCCAAAAAAAAGGAGGCGTGTGTGCCTATATTGATGCGGAGCACGCCATGGATCCAGATTATGCCAAGCGCCTTGGGGTAAACACCAATGACTTGTTAATTTCCCAGCCGTCTTCGGGAGAGCAAGCCCTGCAAATTGTGGAGACGTTGGTAAAAAGTGAAAACGTTGATGTAATTGTGGTGGACTCAGTGGCGGCTTTGACTCCCCAGCGGGAAATAGAAGGCGAAATTGGCGACCAGCACATGGGGCTTCAGGCTCGTATGATGTCGCAAGCGTGTCGAAAGTTGGGAGCAATTGCCGCCAAGTCCAACACGATGATTATTTTCATCAACCAGACCCGCATGAAAATTGGTATGGTGTTTGGCAATCCTGAAACTACGCCGGGGGGATTGGCATTAAAATTTTACGCATCGGTAAGAGTGAATTTAAGTCGGACGGCCCAAATAAAATCGGGAGATGAAATTATTGGTAACCGGGTAAAAGCCAAGGTGGTAAAAAACAAAGTGGCGGCACCTTTTCGGGTAGCCGAGTTTGATATTTATTACAATGAAGGAATTTCAAAATCGGGCGACGCCTTGCGCGCCGGTTTGGCCAGTGGCTTAATAAAACAGGCAGGGGCTTCATTTTCTTTAGAGGGTGAAAAAATCGGTGTGGGCACCGAAGCAGCAAAACAGTATTTAAAAGAACATCCGGCAGCCATTGAACGGATAAAAAAAGAAGCCATGTCGGTTGGTTCGATTCCGGCGGAAGCGGAAAAGAGCGAGTAATTTATAAAACTTAAAAAATAGCCGCGGCCCGAAGGCCGCGGCTATTTTTTATTCCTAAATTTTGAATTTTGAGATTTGAATTTTGATTTTATCTTGGCATATACGGCATCATTGCCATTTGCCGGGCGCGCTTAACAGCCGTAGAGATTTTCTTTTGGTGATGTGAGCAAAGACCCGTTTTTTTCCGGGGTTTTATTTTATAAAAACCGGAAACAAAACGGGAGAGCAGTTCAATGTCTTTGTAATCCACATCATCGATATTTTTTCTGCAAAAGTGACAAAACATAATAATAAGTGCAAAATGCAAATCTCAAAATGCAAAATGACAATGCAAAATTTAAAATAAACCGCACAAAGCGCGATGCCTAAATTTTGAATTTTGATTTTTGAATTTTAAATTAACTTAGAATGGGATGTCTTTAACATCAATCTCATCCGATTTTTCTTCTGGGGTAAAACTTTTAGGATCTTCGCTAGCAAAGTTTACCGGGGTATTTTCTTCAATAATAGGGATATCTTCGGTTTTAACTGGACTTGGGGTAGGGGCTTGATAGGTGGGTCTTGGGGCGCCTTGCATTCCCGTTCCTTGTGGCCGTGGCCCTAGTTGCAATGTTTCGGTAATAATTTCGGTTCTGAATTTTTTAATGCCGTCGGTGCCTTGCCAGCTTGATGTTTTTATCCTTCCTTCAATAAAAATCAATGAGCCCTTGGTTACATATTTGCTTGCAATATCGGCTATTTTCCCAAAGCACACGATATTATGAAATTCCGCCTCCTGTTTTTTTTGTCCGGTGGAATCAGTGTAAAATCTGTTTGTCGCAATTCCAAAAGAACATACCTGCGTACCGCTTGGCAGGGCTCGCACTTCCGGGTCACGGGTGACGTTTCCCAAGATGAATGCTTTGTTAAAATTCATGTGAGTGCGATGCTAATATACTAATTCATACTAATCATACCAATACGAAGCGTTCGTTTGGCGCCATTAGTATCATTAGTATGCATTCGCATATTGGCATCGCATTATTCGCTCAATATTTCATCTAACTTCTTATCAATATCTTCAATATTAACCGGTTTTTCTTTTACTTGGCCGGAGTCCTTGGCGAAGGCGGGCCTGTCATGGGTTATCGCTGGTTTTTTGATTCTTCGTTTTTTCATCACCTTTATGGGTTTTTTTACCATAAGAAAGTGTCGCAGTATCCTAACATCTTTTTGTAATTTTTCTTTTAATTCTTTAACGGTTTTTTCCGGAAATTGGAATTCCAGGGTAAGGAAGTATCCAGAATGATTTTTCTTAACCGTGTAAGCCAATCCCTGGGGTGCGGTTTTTTCTGATTTTAGAATAACCCCTTCTTTTTCTTGGACAAAAACTTCAAGCTCCTTTTTTTGAGTATCAGCTTCTTGAGTGGTAAGCGATGAAGATAATATATAGGTTAGTTCGTAGGGTTTCATAGGTTATGGGTATTATATCAGACGAGCTTCAAAAAAGCAATATTTCGCATTAAAACACGAAACCTGCTTTTTGCTAAGGGCTCTAAGAGAGAGCCTGGTGAATAATGGTCTTCCTCTCGTCATTGCGAGCCGCGCCCGCAGGCGCGGCGTGGCAATCTCCGTTCACCGTTAGATTGCTTCGTTGCCTGCGGGCTCCTCGCAATGACGGTAGTGAGTATTATTCACCAAGCTCAGAGAATTTCAAGATTCACGTTTTGGCCTTATATAAAAAAATGCCAGCGGGTGATTGTATCACGCACCAGCATAGGTATATTTAGCTAATGCCAAGAATCTTGCAAAGCATAATCGCCAGGTCTTTTTTTTCACAGTCGTGGGTGCAGCCGTTTCTTAAAAATTCTACTCCTAAGTCGGGGCGAACAGGGGAAAAGGTGGCGATCACGGGACCCTTAAAAGTTTCTCTGAAATATGTTACCAAGTTGACACTATCTGCTGGCATAGAACAATTTAGGCAGGTAGTTATCGCAATTGCGCTAATGTCTTTATGGGAATTAAACAATTCCCAGGACTCCCTACTGGTGTTTGCAAAAATGAGCAATACCTTCTCTTTTAACTGTTCTTGCCAAAGTTCTTGCCATTTTTCTCCGTTTTCTACTACCAGGACCTTGGGCAACATGGGGGCACTCCTTTGGGGTGAAAAGATCTATTTATATGTTAATATAATTTTTATTAACAGTCAATCGTTTACTTTTTAACTCTTTAACATTAAAATAATCGTATGGTAAACCAATCTATTTTTAAGTCATACGATGTTCGGGGGGTGTACCCTGCAGAATTAAACGAACCGGCGGCCTTGGCGGTGGGCAGGGCATTTGCTCGATTGACCGTTGCCAAAAAGGTAGTCGTGGGTTATGATGCGCGCTTGTCTTCACCGGTATTATTTAAGGCCTTGCTTGGGGGTCTTTTTTATGAGGGAGTGGAAGTTATTAATATAGGCCAAACCCCCACTGAGGGCCTGTATTTTGCCGTTGCCAATTATGATGTCGACGCGGGAATAATGATTACGGCCAGCCACAACCCCAAGGACTACAACGGCTTTAAAATGCTTAAAAAAGAGTCTGGTGAAATGGCTATTATCCGTGGCAAAGACCTCGTTCCTTTTATTGCTGATTTGGATAATTATGACAAATTTAAAAACAGCGCACTTGATCAATTGAATGCCAGGCCCAACAATAAAATACATTTTAGCGGTCCGGCTAAAAATACCAAAGCCAAGGTTCAAAATAAAGATATTCTGAATGACTATCTGTCTTACATTTCTTATTTTTTTAACAAAAAAGATATTAAGCGCTTTAAAATAGTAGTGGATGCCTCAAACGGGGTTATGGGTCGGTTGATAAAAAAAATCAAGCGGTCATTGCCAGTTAAGGTTATAGAATTAAACTTTAAACCCGATGGCAATTTTCCAAACCACAGTCCTAACCCTCTTGACGAGGGGGCATCAAACCAAATTGCCCAAAAAATAACAGCGAAAAAAGCGGATTTCGGCTTTATGTTTGATGGCGATGCCGACCGCATATTTTTAGTGGACGAACGGGGCCAGATGGTTTCCGCCGACATCGTGCTTTTACTTCTTGCAAAATATTTTTTAAGTAAAAATCCCCGCCCAAAAATGGGCGAGGCTCGCCCCGAAAGGGCGGCGGGTATGGGAATTGCTTATAATCTAATTTGTTCTAGGTCAGTGCCGGAATTTATTGTAAAGTGGGGAGGCGTGCCAATTCGTACTCAGGTGGGGTTTGTAAATGTACGTGAAGGATTAATAAATAATAATGGTATTATGGGGGGCGAACTGTCAGCTCATTATTGTTTTAAAGACTACTGGTACATGGATTCGGGCATGATTGCCTTTTTAACCTTGTTGCAAATTATTTCAAAAGAAGGTAAGTCGGTTTCAGAAATAGTAAAAGAGCTCTCAATATATGCGCCGCCAGCACAAATAAGTTTCCAAATAGAAAATAAAGAGACCGTTTTGGAAAAGGTAAAACAAAAATATAGTAATGGAAAGCAGGACTTTTTGGATGGCATTACCGTGGAATATGACAATTGGTGGTTTAATTTGCGTCCTTCAAACACCGAACCATTGTTAAAACTGACCATCGAAGCGCAAACTCAGGAATTACTTGAAGAGAAGAAAAAAGAATTAAGCGAGTTTATAAAGCAGTAAAGGTCGCGCTTATACAAATAATTTTGGATGTAAAAACATGAAAAACGAAATAGATCCCTCATCTAATAGAGATTATTCTGAGGAAAAAGAGGATGGAGAAGCACAACAAAGAGAGTTTCTTGTAACTTATGGACCTGATAATGAAACTCGTATCGTATCAGCTAGTAGTGCAGAAAAAGCGGAGAAAATAGTTTATGATGAGGTCGCTGGTAATTATAAAGACGGTATAGGGGAGTGGCCCGAGGGCGGCTTAAAAGTAAAAGCAGAATTGATTTTAAGCAAAGAAGAAAAAGCGGCAGCGGATAAGAAGTTTTTAGAAGAGAGAGTAGCAAAGAGAAAATTAGGCGGTAAAAATCCTAATATGTTATAAGTTTCTATTAAAAAAAACAGCCCGCGGGCTGTTTTTTTGGTTCTATTCACTACTCACTATTAACTACAAACTACTCACTACTCACTAAATAAGCCCCATTTTTTCCTTCACCTCCCTTATCGTCTCCTGCGCGATTATTAAAGCTCGGCGTTGCCCCTGTTTTAAAATTTCTTCCACATATACTTCCCGCAGCGAAAGTTCTTTTTGTTTTCGCCGAAACGGTTCAAGGTATTGCACAATAACTTCCGCTAGCGATTTTTTAAATTCACCATATCCCTTTCTCGTAAAGCCCTTTTCAATATCTTGAATTCTTTTGCCGGTCAATAAACTGTATATGGTAAGTAAATTAGAAATTCCGGGTTTTTTAGTGATATTATAGCAGATATCTTTGCCCGAATCAGTTTGGGCCGAAAGAATTTTTTTGGTGATATCCTCCGGAGAATCAAACAAGAATATGCAACTTTTAAGTTCGTCCGATTTCGACATTTTCTTTTTAGGGTCGGTCAGGCTCATTATCTTAGCCCCTTCTTTGAGAATCATAGACGCAGGCTCTTTAAATGTTTGGCCGAATTTTTGATTAAATTTTTTGGCAATGTTTCGGGTTAATTCAACGTGCTGCTCCTGATCTTTTCCTACCGGCACCGCATCAGCTTTGTAAAGCAAAATATCGGCAGCCATAAGTACCGGGTAGTTCAATAAGCCGGCATTTACATAGTCTTTATGCTTTGCGGATTTTTCCTTAAACTGGGTCATTCTTTTTAGTTCTCCCATGGGGGTAATAGTTTCAAGAAGCCAGGCCAGTTCCGGATGTTCTTTGATTTGGGATTGCACAAAAATAATGGATTTTTCGGGGTTTATTCCCGCGGCTAAATAGATAATAGCGGTTTCTAAAATATTTTTTTGCAATTCCTTTGCCTCATAAGGAGTAGTGATGGCGTGTAAATCAACAATGCAAAAAACGCATTCGTTTTTTTCTTGAAGCGCAATCCATTGTTTAATGGCTCCCAAGTAATTGCCCAAATGGAGGTTGCCCGTTGGCCGTATGCCAGAGAAAATTCTCATTATTTTAGAATCTAGAAAGTAGAAAATAGAAAGTAGAAAGTAGAATACGTTGTGCGTTAATTCTATTTTCTAGATTCTATTTTCTATTTTCTCGTTTAACTCTACACCTCTATCACCACCGGTAAAATCATCGGTCTTCTTTCGGTTTTGGCAAACAAAAAGTCGCCGATTTTGTTTCGCAGTTCATCTTTTACGTATGACCAATCGGGGGTGGTTCCACTGCCGCCGTGCCCGCCAGTTTTTTCCACGATTTCCACCACTTTCTTGCGGGTTTGTTTGAGCAAATCTTTAGATTCACGCAAATAGACAAACCCTCGGGAAATAATATCCGGGCTTCCTTTTACTTTACCGGTGGCGTGGTCAATAATGGCTACAATAACAAACATACCATCTTGGGCCAGAATCTGTCGATCGCGCAGTACGATCTCTCCCACATCTCCGACTCCCAATCCGTCCACGAATACATAATTTACCGGCACTTTTTCTTTTAATACCTCTATTTTCTGGCGGTCAAATACCATGACCGATCCGTTATCGGGAACCACCACTCGGTCTTTTCGTATTCCCATCACTACGCCCAGACGTGCGCACTCTTTTAACATGAAGTGGTTTCCGTATACGGGAATAAAGTAATCGGGTTTTACTTCCGAAAGCATTTGTTTGATGCCATCAACGTTGGTGTGTCCCGATGCATGTACGCTAATGATGTCGTTATGGTAAACGTTGTCAGAGAGCCGATAAATATTATCTTTTACCCGTTGGACGGTTCGTTCATTTCCGGGAATAACCGAAGAAGAAAATATAATCGTATCATCTTTTTTGATGGTGATGTATTTATGGTTTCCGGCAATGATGCGGGGCAGGGCAGCCATTTCCTCGCCTTGGGCTCCGGTACAGATGACGATCACTTTATTGTCGGGATATTCTTTGATTTTATCTACGGAAATAGTTACACCTTTGGGAACGGTAATGTATCCTAATTTGGTGGCCAGTTCAATATTTAATTTCATGGAAAATCCGTCCAGAGCAACCTTTTTCCCTGTTTGGGAAGCAAATTCCAAAATTTGTTTTATCCGTTCTATCTGTGAAGAAAATGTGGCAATAATAGTTCTTCCCGGCGCTCCGCCAATTAATTTATTGATATTGCCCAGCATTTCCTGTTCGGTTACCGGGGTTTTTGTATTAATAGCTCCCAGTGCCTCCAGCATTAAAATGGTAGGTCGCTTTACGTTTGCCAAATGATGGTAGTGGATGACATCTCGGCCAATCGGATCTTTTTCAATAGTCCAGTCGCCCGGGTGCAGTACTGTACCAACCGGTGTTTCTAAAATAACTCCGACGGCATCCATGATGGCGTGGTCAATTTGGAAAAACTTCAGCAAAAAGTTCCCCAGCCCAACGGTGTCTTTTAAATCTTTGATATAGGTGGTATTTAATTTTTTTGAACTGCCTTTTTCAAAGTCCTCCATGCGGTGTTTAATCATTTCCATGGTTAGGGGTCTCCCAATTACCTGCGGATAATTTAATTTTTTCAGTAAAATTGGCGCGGCGCCAATGTGGTCCAAGTGGCCGTGGGAAAATATGACCGCTTTGATATTTTTTTCTTTGCCTTTTAAATATTCGGTGTTAGGAATCACGTAATCAATTCCCGGCATGTCTTCTTCGGGAAATTGGAGGCCCATGTCCAAAATGACAATATCATGATTATATTCAAACACGGTCATGTTGCGGCCCACTTCTTCGCATCCTCCCAAAGGGATAATGCGCAGGGTATTAGGCCGGGCGGCGGGTAGTACGGTTTTTACTTCGCTATGGTTTCTATCTTGTTGATTAAATCCCGATTTAGCGCGGCGCGGGTTGTAACTTCTTCGTTGTTTTTGCATAATGTTTGTTAGGAGTAATCACGAATATACGAATCTGCGTTAATATACGAATATACTAATAGTGTCGTCTTTCGTAATTTGTATATTAGTATATTAAAAAGTATTTGTATATTCGTGACTACTCCATTATTTTTTTATCGGTGCGTTACATGAGTTCACGCAGGCGAATTAATTTTTTTAATTTGTTTTTTTGAGATTACTTTTTTGTGCCCGAGGAGGGACTCGAACCCTCAAGCCTTGCGGCATACGCTCCTGAAGCGTACGAGTTTCCCAATTTCTCCACTCGGGCATGTGCCTTTTACCGGTGCTGTTCAGAAATAGTTATTGCGAGGATTGGGTCGGGAATTTTTGCCGCGGCAGAAAATTCTCGCGACTTGATGCAAGGCCGTGGCAATCTTCGTTCAATGCTAGATTGCTTCGTCATCTGCGGATTCCTCGCAATGACGGTAAAATAAAGTGTTTCCAAACAGAACACTTTTTATTTCACCATCATTCCCTTAAACTCTTCCACGATTTTTACGGGTGTTGGGTCGATTCCATATTCCATGGCTAGGTAATAAGAAGTCCAGTCGCCCAATAGCAAGCATGAAAATATTTTAAATACGATGCTTCCTTCTTGGAAGTTAATGGTTTGGGTTTTGGCTCCGCTTTTTTTAATGAGGTTAGCGGTTAGCGCCATTCTTTTGATAATTCTGGGGTGGTCATTAGCGTCCTGAAGCATCAGTACGTGAAAATTTTGAATTTTTAATTTTGAATTTTTAATTTTTGTATATCCTACCATTTCATTGTGGTTGAGTTCCGGGAAAAAATTCCAAAAAGCAGGTATTTTTGAATTTTCATTGAATTTTATTTTCCAAATGTGGGACAGGGCCTCAAAGTTTTTTGAAGCGTATATGACAGGAATTTTTTTATGCAGTTTTTTGGCTAATGTTTTACCTTCTTTTTTAAGCGAAGGTGCGGCTTCTTGTAATTGCTTGGCTGCAGCCAAAATTTCGGGACTAATATCCGGAAATACTTTGGCATTTATTAATATTTGTACCAAGGCGGAAAAAATGTATCCGGTGGCGCACCGCGGCTGGATTCCCGAGGGAATCGTTACCAGCGGAATATTATTTTTTTTTGCAATGCTGGCAATTTCTCCACCGGTGGCCATGGCAATGGTAGTAAGCTTTTTTTGGACTGCTTCTTGCAGTGAGGAAACGGTTTCTTCGGTATTGCCCGAATATGAAATACAGATTATTAAACTGTTTTGATCGGCTTGCACGGGCAACCCATAACTTTGGTGGATATATATAGGAAGCGCTGGTTTTATGTGCAAGGTTTCGATTAATAAAGCAGGAAGCGTGGAACCGCCCATGCCACAAATAATGATATTGGTAAAATTCCCTTCTACTGTTATATTTTTAGCCAATTCCAAACCCTCGGGCAGTTGTAGGGCCGAATCAATAATCACTTGGCGCATGTTGGATACATCAATTTTAGTGTTCATAAAATTATTCTAATTATACTAATTAACCTAATTATTCTAATCAATTTCCAAATAATTGAATGCCTAATTTCTAAAACCGTTTTAGAATTTAGAGTTTAGGATTTAGAGTTTCGAACTTGGGATTTAATTAGGTCAATTAGTATAATTAGAGCAATTAGAATAATTAACGCCAAACTCTTTTAGTTGAAATAAACCAATTGGTAACATTTACGAATCTTTTTGCGGGGTCGGCTATTTTTTTGGTATCTATTCCTGATGTTTTTGCTGATGCCCAATACACGTAATCGGGGTTGTATAGAAAGAGGGCGGGAGCATCATTTAAAATGGTATTTTGGATTTTTTCCAAATCACCTGCTTTTTTAACGGGATCTAAGGTTTGCCGCGCATTTTTCAATAAAGTGTCCACGTCTTTATTTTCGTACGCGGAAAGGTTTAACCCCGGGTCTTGTTTTTGTGATGAATACCAAAAAGGGTATAAATCCGGTTCCATTCCCAACGTTTCTCCGTACAGCAGCGCGTCATAATTTCGGTTTTTAATAATGGGTTTTATTTCACCGACGCTTACCGCTTGAATATCAACTTCTACCCCTAAGGCCTGCCAATCATTTTTTAATAGATTGGCGGTTTTTACCAATTGCGGTTGGTTGACGGTGACTAAAGTGAATTTTAGCGGCTCTGTAGTGCTTGGGCTTGTGGTGCAAAGTTCGTTTAATTTTTGGCGGGTAGAAGTTCCTACTTCTCCGGTTGGTTTTAAGTTACTAAGGTATTCCTTTTGGAAAAGATCCACTGCCTGTTCGGTAAGTTTTCCATATACTCCATTGGTTTCGTTTTTTAAGATGTCGCTAAAAATAGTAGTATTACTTCCCGAAAGGTTTGGCAGGCGGGCCAGGCACCCTTGCAGTTGGGTTACCTCAGTTCCCTTTGAACCAACCTTGAGGTAATTTTTAAATTGAAACGCCGGTTTTTTTGTGACCACCTTTTCTCGCACCCCATTGCCTTTATCCACGAAACCAGAAGCATCCAACAATGCTTTTGCGTTCTCTGTGTTAAATTCATGCCCCTTTGATGGCTCCTGGTATCCGAAGAAATCGGGCAGTATGGGGGAATCAACTGCTGTTGCTTCGGTGTCGACTTCAGTAATTATTTTTTCAATGAGAGCTTGCTTGTTGGCGCCCTGTACTAAGGCCTTCCGTATGTTAGCATCGGAAAGGATATTCGGTTTTTGATTATTAAAGAATACGGCAAAATACCTTGGCAATGAAAAGTGGTACTCGGTAAACTGTTCATTTTTCGAAAACCCTTGGCGGATGATTTTTTTTATATCGGCATTGGTTTTGTCAAAACTGGCAACGGCAAAACCGTTAATGCGCCGCGCATTGGCAGCGGCAATGACGTTGTCCATATTTTCAAAAAAGGCAAAAGTAATGCCGGCAATAAGTGACGGTTTGCCATGGTATCGCCGATTCGAACGCAATGTAAGGGTTTGGATAAAACCGGTTTTGTTTTGTAAAAGATCATCAAGGGAAAAGGGGCCGGAACCAACCGGTTGAAGGTTCTGCAGCGACAGGGTGGCGTTTTCCGGCGATACGTTTTGCCAAATATGCTGCGGAATTATTTTTAATGTGCAATTTTCAAGAAAAGAATTGTAGGGCTGTTTTAGGATTAAATTAAAAGAAGTGTCGGATAATTTTTGCGCTTCTACGCCGATCCAATTGGCGCGTAGGGGGCTTTTATAATCCGCATTTTGGATGGTTTTAATGGTAAAAAGCACATCGTCTGAAGTAAGGGGTTTGCCATCGTGCCAAAAAACTGATTCTTTGAGTTCGAAGGTGTAGGTCTTGCCATCATCGGATATATCGTAGCTATCTACCAGGTCCGGTACGATGTTTCCTTCTGTGTCGTAGGTCATCAATCCCGAAAAAACCAATTCAATAATGGAGCGGTCAATATCATTAGTTTCGCCGTACAGTGGATTAATAAACCTTGGCTGGCCCACTACGCCCTCTATGTATATTCCTTTAAATGTAGGAACCGTCTTGGTGGCAGCAAGGTAACTATTAACGGTTAAAAATAACAACGAGCTGATTGCCAGTACAAAAAACACCAAAAGGGTTATTTTCTCGCCTCCCTTAAGTACCTTAAAAATTTGCTTCCATTGGGTGAAGGTGGGAAAAATCAAAATTATTTTTAATCAACGAATAACGAATCACTATGCGAATTTTCGAATACGTAACCGCGATTCGTAAATTCGTCGTCAAATTCGATATTCGTTGATAATTACATGAGGAGGTTTAAAATACCCAAAACAATAAAGAGGCCAGCTACTCCTATAGTAGCATAATATATCTTTTTTTGGATGCCGCGCCGCGTGGAGTAAAATTCGCCTCCGCCACCGAAAGCACTGCCAAGGGCCGTTCCGCGCTGCTGAAGGGCGATCAGGACAATTAAAACAACCGATACCGCAATTTGTGAGAAAAATAGGACTTGTTGAATAGATATCATATTAATTATTAGACCTGTTGCGAAATAAGATTTATGCTGCAATTTGTAATTTTGGCCAAAAAACCATAAAAATTCGTCGGTTTACCCTCTGGGTAAACCCCCTCATTTTTCTGATTTTTTGGCTCAAAATTCCTTCATTTCGCTTATTAATCTTATTTCGTAACGGGTCTACTCTTCATTTTTTAATACTGTTTTACTTAATAAAAGGTTTATTATCCAAATAATGATTGTAGTCCAGAAAAGGGGATAGAGCCATGGAACGCTTAATTCTTTAAATAGGTAATCGACTGCCCAAATGAGCCCCATGTTTATAATAAATCCAAATAACCCTAGGGTGATAATTCGCAGCGGCAGGGTGATGGTGTTTAATATGGGTTTTACAAAATAGTTTAAAAGTCCCAAAACGATACCAAATAAAATAAAAAGGTGCCAGGGCGCCGTTAAAGGAATTCCAAAGAAATTGGAAGTAGGCAATACTAGGACCCTCGCCTGTGGAACGAATATAGTCGCCAGCCATATTCCCAGGCCCGCGCTTACCATATAAGAAAGAAGCTTTCTCATGTGTCTTATAATATCATATTTTTTAAAAAAAACAACATTGGGTGATGTAACCCCTCGCACCTAGTGTGCCTTCCCGTCATTGCGAGGAGTCCCGATCGCAATCGTGGACGACGTGGCAATCTGAACAAGAGTGACGATGGGATTGCTTCGCCAGGCACAATACTATGCCTGGCTTCGCAGGGTGCAGTATT
>MHOT01000018.1:15400-73703 GCA_001820175.1 Candidatus Staskawiczbacteria bacterium RIFCSPHIGHO2_02_FULL_42_22
GGGCGACGCGGCGATACCCTTATGCCTCCTTCAATAATTCCTTTTTCCGTAACTTTTTATGATAGGTAATGGCAAAGCGGTGTGCCTCATCATCAAGGTGTACAATGAGGTTGTATACTTCTTGGGAAAGATTTTTTAAGGGGATATGTATTTTTTGATTTTCTATTAAAAGTTCTCGTTTTCCTTTTGCCATAGAAATTATTTTTATATTTTTAATATCTCGTACAAATCCGACGGCCGTCTGATTTGTACGAGTATTATTTTTCGCAGTTATCCCAACATTTAATTGTGCAATACCGCCGTCAATAAGCATAATTTCCGGATACCCCCATTCAGGGTGCAGGAGGCGCCGCGTTAACACTTCTTTCAACATAGCAATATCATTGGGTCTGTTTTCCGTTCTGATACGGAACTTTTTGTACTGACTCTTATCGGGTTTACCGCCAATAAATACGACCATGCTACCCACGGCTTGCTTGCCCTGGATGTTTGAAATATCATAGCACTCTATTTTTGAAATAGGGGTTTTAACTTGTAATAATTCCCGCAGTTTTTTTTCAGTTTTTTGCCAATACATATTTTTCCACAAATTTCCACGATCGTGGAAATTTGTGGAAAATGGATTTTTTGCTTCAGGGCTGTTTTCTATGACATTGGCGTGAGCCATGATGTTTTCCAGGGCCAATATTCTGTTTCGCACATTTGCCGCCCCTTCGAATTTTTTTTCATCTGAAAGTTTTTGCATTTCTCTTTTTAGTGCGCGCAAAACCGTCTTTCTCTTTCCCTGTAAAATTAATATTAGTTTTTTAATATTTTTTTTGTATGCCTGAATGTCCGAGTTCGGTCCGGGGCAAAGACCTAAATGGCACCAGGTACAATTTTTTTTCGAATGTCTGGGGCTCGTATAAAATGGAAATATTTTGCGCAAATATTTTAAGGTTTTTTTCAAAGAAGTTCCATCCACAAATGGCCCAATATATTTTATTTTTTTCTCGTCATTGCGAGCCGCCCGCAGGCGGCGCGGCAATCTAGTTTTTAAAGAGATTGCTTCGCTGATGCTCGCAATGACGGAAAGTGTTCTTGGTTGATGAGTAATAAAAATATACGGAAATATTTCCGCGTTGTTCTGCGTTAATTTCCGCGTAAGTCCGCGGCCGGAGGCGATCGCCACGTAAAAATAATGTTTGTCATCGCGCCACACCGAATTAAATTTTGGTTGGTATTTTTTGATGAGTCGCGCTTCCAGTAGCAAGGCCTCAATTTCGGAATTTGTTGAAAGGAAGCGTATATTGGTAATTTTTTTTATAAAAAATGCGTCTTTATGGGTCGGCTGGAGAAAATGATTTTTAACCCGTTCTTTAATATTAATGGCCTTGCCGATATATACAATTTCTTTATTTTTACAAAACAAATACACTCCCGTCGTCACGGGAAGTCGATCGATATTTTTTCGAAGCAACACATTTTCTTTATCCATTATGTTACCTTTAACACTAAATAAGATTTTTTCAATAGCTACGATTGTAACCCCCCTCCGCCTCATGCACCCACCCGTCGTCATTGCGAGGAGTCCCGACCGCAGTCGGGACGACGTGGCAATCTAAATAAGAGTGACGATGGGATTGCTTCGGGCCTGCGGGCCCTCGCAATGACGGTGGAGGTGTGAGGGGTCATGTTTTATCCACAGCCAATCGTATATATTTCCCCATTAATTGTGTGGTACAATAAACAGAATTACTACTCGTAACGTTATTTTTTTAATGAAACGTAAACCAGTAACTCATTCCTTTGCTATACCTATTAAACAGGCGAAAAAAGAGGCGCCGGTTTTTGTGAACGTGAGGATCATTGATAAGGATCGGTGGTTTTCCATCCGATCTTTTTTACGTTTCTTTGCCCGGGCAAAAAATTGGTATTGCAAACGGTTTGTTGGCTCTTTGTTGCCGTCATTGCGCGCGGCGGCGGCCGCCGCGCGGGTTGGACTTACTGTTTACAATCGTTTAAACGAGATTGCCACGGCGGCGCGCCCGCGGGCGCGCCGCCTCGCAATGACGTGTGGCAAAACGTTGCATTTGATGTACTTACACGCGTTAAAAAGAATTTTCCCTTCCCGCCGCCTCTCCCTGCGCCAGTGGGTTGCCCTGGTACTCTTATTTGTTTCCTGCGCGACGGTTTCCGGTAATTTGCTTTTTTCGCGTGTCCAACGCTACGTGCTCGAAGGTAAAATAATTAAACAGGTGGCAACGGTGCAAACCGCTCCGGTGGTGGCCCATTTGCCCGTGCCATACACAACGCTGGTCAACCGCACCGCCATTACCAAAGACCGGTATTTAGTGGCCCTTCCCAAAGGGGCGACTAACATTACCGTCAAGCGAATTAGCCAGAAGGAAGCTCAAAAAATTACCTCTTCAAATAATGAATTTTTAAGTGGCCAGCTAACTCTTTTAGAACGTCAGCAATTGGCGAGCGCCAACAGAAAAATTACCAGCGGTTCCCCCCTTAGCTTTATTAACTTCGGTCTTTTCGTTTCCGACGGATTAAGCGCCATGGTTGGCAGGTTTGCCAATATTTTTGCCAAAAAATTAATTGCCGCGGAAGCCAGCGCCAGCGAGGAAGCAGTTGTCCAAGAGCCGGCGCCCGAGGCGCCGGCTCCAGAAAGCGTAGCCCCCGAGCCGTCTGTCCCGGAATCTTCAGCCCCTGAACCAGTCGCACCCGAGGCGCCGCTCGTCGAAGTTCCCGTTCTGGACGAGGTCGGACCTCGTACAGCTTCCGAACTTCCCGATCCCATTGAATCGGAAACAATTCCCGAAGTCCCGGAAAGCGAAACAATCCCCGCTGAATCCGCATCCGCCGACACCTCCACCAGCGACGATCCAACCGAATCCATCACCCCAGAAATAATCGAAACTCCGGATGCTATTCTGGTTGATCTTTCAGAAGAAGGCCTTGATGAAAATATGCCTGACGAAACCGAAGCGCCAGCCACGGAAAACCGTGGAGGCCCGACGTCCACGGTTTCACAAGAACCTGTGTCATTTGCGCCATCAGGCGACCCCGTCTTTGAAAGTGCCGGACAGGTGCTGGGCGAATCAATTTCAAGTGCCGAGGCAATCCAAACCGTCTCTTCTTCTGACCAGCCGGTGGTTTCAAGTAATGAGATTGTCCCGATGCCAGAGCCATCAGGGATCCTCGATGAAGTCGGGACTTCGCCTTCGCCTCTGGACTCGGCTCGCAATGACGAGAGTGAGATTGCTTCGGATGCGCCTCGCAATGACGAAAGCAACGAAAGCGCGCCTGATCAAAACACAACAGACGATTCGTTATTGCCAGAAGCAGCGCAGAGTGACGAAGAGGAATTTATCCAAATTGATTACGAACTTCCCGCGCCGCAAATTACCGAGCAAGATACCGCCACTGGAAAGGAAGTAACGGTGTTTGCCGAAAACGAAGATCCAAAAAATCCTCTCACCAATGTATTGGCTTTCACTACCATACCGGAAATTTTCAACGTGGGGCAGGAAAGTAAAATCCAAATAAAATGGGTTAATAATGACGGCCAAATAATGCCCTTTACCGCTCACGATACCGACCAAAATGGAAAACTGGATTACCTGGAATGGACTGTGCCGCATTTGTCCGAGCAAACTTTTAATATTATTTTCATTTCCAAGGCCTTCCAACTGGACCAGGATAAAAATATTATTGCCGATATTTATGACCAGGTTTCGTTTCAAGACAATAACTATGCAACTATTGAAAACAATCAATACGTCCGAGTCACTTTTGAAATTCCCTTTACCAGCCAGAATAATATTAAATTATACGCAAAATCGGATACCATCGGCGCCATCGAAGTATATCCGGTGTACACTGATGCCGAAGGTAATCTGACCGAGGGGGATATTATTGCCACTTCAGGCAATATTACCAATGAAGGATTTCATGAAATTTTGCTCACGAATTTGCAAACGCCAACGGAGGTTTTTGATTTGAAAATTACGGGCGTCGCGCCGCCTGCGGGCGGCGCAGAGAGCGGCGCGACCCAAGCAATCTCCATCGACTACATCGTCTATGCCGATTTTGATTATAGTCCTAACAAAATTCTCACCCCCACGGGCTATAAAAATATTTCAGAACTTAACATTGGTGACGAAATCATCGGTTACGAAAACGGCCAGCAAGTGGTCAATCAGGTGGAAAACATAGAACAACGCAGACCAGAGGACTACCATTATTGGGAAAAAGATGAACAAGGAAATGAAACTAATTATACAGAAGTCCCTTTTACGTACTATTTAATTAACGAGACATGGGAACTGTTTAAGGATCAATCCATTTTTACCAAAGATCGTTTGGTTCACGCTTCGGAACTAAATGTCGGTGACATCATCTACGATGCCAATCACCAGCCAATAAAAATTACCAGCATCCGTAATGGAGAAGATCACATCCAGTGGACTCGCTTTACGGTTTCGGGTAACCATACCTATATTGCCGATGGACTGTTAATGCACAACGCCAGCCGGTATTGGGTTGCATTGATAGATCCGTCAAACGTAAGTGAGGGTGGTTGGGGTAGCGATGCTCCGACGGGCGGCAGTTGCATGAGCCTTGTAGCCAGTGTTCCCGGCTCAAGCGATGTTGCTATATTTGATGCCGATTGTGATACATCCGCTAACATTGATGCCAACTGGAGTTTGGCCGGTTTTAGTATGGAAAGCGGGTACACCGGCACCGTCACCCAAAACACTACCATTACTTTGACGGTTGGCTCCAGTAATTATTCTCAATTGGGAGGAACGTTTACCGTGGGTGATGCCGCCATTGACATTAACGGAAGTTTCACCCTTTCCAACGCCGGCACCGCTTTCACCAGCACCAGCGCCACCATGACTATTTCGGGAAGTTTAACCACTTCCAGCTCGCCGACGTTTACCCACAATTCGGGGACGGTGACCTTTGATGGAACTTCAACATCAAGCACTAGCGTTGATGCCTCTAGTGTTACGTTTAATGCAGTCACTATTAACAGGACAATTTCTACTGGTAGTTTTGCTCCGACTTTTACTGTAACCAGTAATACTACAATTCCCTTGGGCAATTCTCCCACGCTTACATTAAATAATAGTGATACTGTTAATGGTGCCTACTATTTGACTAACAATGGTACTATTACCGTAGGAACCGGGACTTTTACCTCAACTGTAGATGGAGGTATTACTAATTCTGGGGGATCGACCATCTCCGGAAGCGTTACTTCTTGGACTCAGAACGGAAACATCACTAATAATGGAACCATTACTCTGAGTAGTTTAGCTACCCTAGATGTTAATTCACAAACAAATGCCGCTGGAATTGCCTCAATTGGCTCGTTTACTAACGGTGCTAGTGATACCCTAACTACTGCTTCTAGTCCCACTCTTACTATCAATGGGAGTTTAACCGTTGATAGCACCTCTACCTTTCCTACCAATGCCACCGTCACCTTTGATGGAGCCATCGGTGCAAGTAGTACTGTCGATGCCTCAGGAGTTACCTTTACCTCGGTAACCATTAATCGTACTATCGCTACTGGCAGTTTGGCTCCCACTTTTACTGTAGCCAATGGTACTACCCTTCCCCTCGGTAACTCTCCAACTCTTACATTAAATAATACCGACACGGTAAATGGTCAGTATTACTTAACTAACAATGGTACCATCACCGTAGGAACTGGAACTTTCACTTCAAATGTGGACGGGGGTATTACCAACTCTGTCACAACAGGAGTCATTTCAGGAAGCGTTACCGCCTGGACCCAAAATGGAAATATGACCAACAACGGCACGATTACCATGAGTAGCTTAGCCACGCTTGATGTTAATTCGGCTACCGGAACTGGTATCATTGGGTCGTTTACCAGTGGCTCCGCCTCGACATTAACCACCGCTGCCAGCCCCACAATGACTTTTAATGGGAGTTTGACGGTTACTTCTGGGGCCACCTTTCCCACCAATCCCACCGTAACCTTTGACGGAGCCATTACTGCAAGTAGTACTGTTAATGCCTCAGGAGTTACCTTTGCCTCGGTAACTATTAACCGTAGCATTAGCAATGGTTCAGTTACCCCAACTTTCACGGTTACCTCTGGTACTACTTTGCCGTTAGGCAATTCTCCCACGCTTACATTGAATAACGCCGATACCGTAAATGGTCAGTATTACTTAACTAACAATGGTACCATCACCGTAGGAACTGGAACTTTCACTTCAAATGTGGACGGGGGTATTACCAACTCTGTCACAACAGGAGTCATTTCAGGAAGCGTTACCGCCTGGACCCAAAATGGAAATATGACCAACAACGGCACGATTACCATGAGTAGCTTAGCCACGCTTGATGTTAATTCGGCTACCGGAACTGGTATCATAGGATCCTTTACTGCCGGCGCAAGTTCTACCCTTACTACCGCCGCTACTCCTACGATGACTTTTAATGGGAGTTTAACGGTTACTTCTGGGGCTGTGTTTCCGGCCAGTTCAGCGGTTACTTTTGATGGCAGTACCACCAGTGGCACTTTAACTTGTGGAGGTGTGACGCTTGGCAGTTTTACGGTCAATAAAACCAGTTCGGGAACCGTTACGGTCGGTGATGATTGTACTATTTCCGGAGCCCTTACCCGAACCGATGGAGCCATTAACAATCCCGCCGCTGCCAAGGTTTGGACGGTGCAGGGAGCATTCAGCATGTCCACTACCGACACCTTTGGAGGCGCCAATCTTACCTTAACCATGGGCGGAAGCAGTGCCCAGACTATTACCCAAAACGCCGGCACGATGTCAGGCGTATTTAAAGTAGACAAAACCGGCAGCAACGCCGCCTCGCTTTCCACGAATTTTACCACCGGCACCACTTGCAATGTGGTGGAAGGGGCATTTGCTATTACCAATAAAACATTTACCTGTGGTTCGACTTTTACCGTGGAAGATGGTGGTACTTTTCAGCGCGCTGGTAGCGAAACTACAACGGCGCCAACTCTAAACTCTGGTTCAACGGTTACCTACGTTGGGGATGGCGACGCCGCCACTGACACCATTACCATTACCGGCTCAAATACTGATTATCATCATCTTATCCTTAACGCCACCGACGGCGCTTCAGATACTTTCCAGCTTGGAGCCGGCATTACCGTTGCCGGTAATTTTACCAATACGGCAGGTACCTTTAATGCTAACACGCAAACGGTCACGTTGGACGGCACTGACCAGACCCTTGCAGGCAGTACTACCTTTGCCGCTTTAGTAAAACAGGAAACCACTAACGATGCTACCAACAAAACGTTAACTTTTACTTCGGGAACTACAACGACCATTAGCAGCACCCTCATCTTAGATGGATTAGATGCCGACGATAACCTCATCATCGCCGCTTCCGCCGCTAGTGCCGCCACCATTGACTTTACCGGATCCTCAACGTTTTCAACCACCGGCTACCTGACGGTTTCCTACAACACCGCCACCGATAATTCAAGCGGGGTTTCGCTTCCCTTAAGCCCCGCCAATTCCACCGATTCGGGCAATACCACTGGCTGGTTTGCTCCCACGTATTCCATCGGCGGCACCGTCTACACTGACGAAGGTGTTACCAATATAGGATCTTTAAAAACTGTGGCGATCTCTATCAACGGTGCGGCCGCAGCCGGCACCGACGACACCGATGCCAGCGGAGTATACTCCATCACCGGTCTTACCATCTCTGCCAACGACGTGCTCACTCTATATATAGACGGCGAAACCGAAAAGGGAGTAACGGTAACATTGGCCTCCGGGAGCGATCAAACCAGTGTTCATATTTTCCAAAACTATTTAATCACCCGTTGTGATAATGCCTGTTCGCTCACCAATACTAATTTAGACACTGGCGATAATAATGCTGATACCGATATTTCGGCAATTTATTCTGTTGTAAGTGACGATGACGGCGATCCCCTCACCATCGCCGCCGGCAAATCATTATACATTCCTGTTAGCCACACCTTCGCCCCGGGAGGTACGGTATCAGTTGGCGGCAACTTCTCCAACAACGGCACTTTCACCCACGGTTCTTCTACGGTAACTCTAACCTCCACCTCCGCCAGCGCCACCTTAAAAACCAATGCTTCATCGTTGTATAATCTGACCCAAGACGGTTCTGAAGGCACTTACACCCTGCAGGATGCTTTAACGGTATCAAATAATCTAACCATTACCGCAGGAACTTTGGATACCAAGTCGGGCTCTAATTATGGCATTACCATCGGTAATAATTTTTTCAACGGCGGCACCTTTACCGCTCAATCCGGCACCGTTACTTTCAATGCCACCGCCACTGGAAAAACCATCACTGATGCGGGAGGGGGGGCGCCCTTCTATAATTTAACTTTCAATGGCGTGGGAGGAGGGTGGACACTAGGAAATAATACAACAGTTAGCAATGTTTTAACCATTACGAATGGTACGTTAGCGCTAGGATTTAATATTACCCTCACCTTATCCGGCACCACAGGTGCTCCCTTTTCGAATTCAGGCACCTTCACCGCGGGTACCAGTAGTGTCACTTATACTGGCAACAATACCGGAGGCAATACAACGATTGCCAATGTGACCTACAGCACCCTTCGGGTAAATAACGGAAGCGAAACCTACGTACTGGCCGGCGACACCACCGTCAATGCCAACCTTACCATTTCGGCGGGAACGCTGGACGCGGTTGCCGGAAGTAATTACTCGTTGACCGTCGGCAATAACTATTCCAATGCAGGCACCTTTGCCGCACAGGAGGGTACCGTCACTTTCACCGCCACTGCTACAGGAAAAACCATTACTACTGGTGGTTCATCTTTTTACAATCTCACTTTCAATGGAGTAGGCGGCGGCTGGACTTTGCAAGATGCCGCCACGGTTTCAAATGTATTAACCATCACTAACGGAACCCTGGATGGGGGATCAGTTAATCTTACCCTTTCCGGGACCACCGGCACTCCCTTTACCAGTGCAGGTACCTTTACTGCCAACACCGGCACCGTTTTTTATACGGGCAACAACGCCGGCGGCAACACCACCATCGCCAATGTTACCTACTACAATTTAGGTCCTGATAATGCCAGTGAAACGTTTGTTTTGGCGGGTAATACAACCGTTAACAATATTTTCGTGATGACTGCAAGCACCACTCTTGACGTCGTCAGCGGCCAGAATTATTCACTAAGTGTTGGTGGTAACTGGAATAACGCTGGTATTTTCACCGCCCGAAGCGGCACTGTCACTTTAACCTCCACCTCCGCCGGCGCCACACTCACTTCAGGCGGCTCCAGTTTTTACAACCTCACTCAAAACGGCTCGGGAGGAACGTATACGTTACAAGATGCCCTCGCCACCACCAATAATTTGACCATCACCGCCGGAACTTTGGACACCAAGTCCGGCTCCGATTTTGGAGTAAGTATCGGTAATAATTATTCCAACTCCGGCACATTCACTCCTCGCTCCGGCACCGTCACCCTCACCGCCACCGCCACCGGCAAAACCATCACCTCGGGAACCGGGGGTTTCTACAACCTCACCTTCAATGGTTCCGGCGGCGGCTGGACTTTGCAAGATGCGACAACCGTCAGCAACGTATTAACGATTACCGCCGGCACCCTGGACGCCGGCTCTCAGACCCTCACGCTTTC
Organism: Candidatus Staskawiczbacteria bacterium RIFCSPHIGHO2_02_FULL_42_22; assembly: GCA_001820175.1. Classification (GTDB taxonomy): domain Bacteria; phylum Patescibacteriota; class Minisyncoccia; order Minisyncoccales; family Staskawiczbacteraceae; genus VGLO01. Next base: position 25,092 of record MHOT01000018.1, read on the forward strand.
CGGCACCACCGGAACCCCCTTTAGCATTGCAGGCACTTTTACCGAATCCACCTCAACCGTAAGTTTTACCGGCAACAATGCTGGTGGTAATACCACCATTCCCGCCGACACCTACTATAACCTAACCGTCAATAATGCTTCGGAGGCCTATACTCTGGCAGGAGACATTACCGTCAGCCGCGTACTTACGGTCACCGCCGGCACCCTTGTTAGTACTTCGAAAACCATCACGCTTTCCGGCACCACCGGCACGCCATTTTCTGTTTCAGGCAGCTACAGCGTAACCACGGGAACCGTCACCTACACCGGCAACAATTCCATCGGCAACACCATCGTCGCCAATGTTATCTACAATAACTTGACGCTCAATAATGCATCGGAGACATTTGACTTGGCCGGAAATACCACTGTCGCCGCCAACCTCACCATCACCGCCGGAACCTTGGACGCGGTTTCGGGAAGCAACTATACATTAAATGTCGCCGGTAACTGGTCAAACTCCGGAACCTTTACCGCCCAAAATGGCACCGTCACCTTGGACGGCACCAATCAGTCAATCACCGGCACCACCACGTTTTACAATCTCTCCAAAACAGAAGGATTAAATGACAGCACCGACGAAACCCTTACGTTCACGGCCTCCACCACCTATACCGTCAGCAACACATTAACCCTCGACGGCCGCGATGCCAACGACCGCATCAATATCGTTTCCAGTGCTGGGGGAACCAAGTTTACCCTAGACCTAACGGGCGCCGCCCAAACCGCCGACTTCCTCGATGTCATTGATTCCCAGACCTCAACCAACAATAATACTTGCACCAGTTGTGTAAATTCGGGCAACACCGACAGCGCCGAGTCCGCCCCTCACTGGGTGTTTTCAGCGGGAACGGTCACCTGGACCGGCACCACCTCAACGGTTTGGTCAACCGGTACCAATTGGGATTCGGGCTCAGCACCCAACGACACCGATAACGTGGTGATTGCCGATGTTACCAATGACCCCATTTTAGATGGCAACAAAACGGTTAATGATTTGACGATTAATACTGGGGGTGTGCTGGATGCCAATACCACCAGCAATTACGGTCTGACGCTGACGGGCAATTGGAGTAATGCTGGCACTTTTACCGCGCGGGCAGGGACGGTTAATTTAACTTCTACTTCTTCAAGCGCCACCCTCACCAGCGGAAGTTCTTCTTTCTACAACCTCACCCAAAATGGTTCGGGAGGTACCTACACCCTGCAGGATCACTTAACTACTGCTGCTACCCTCACCCTTACCCAGGGAATCTTTGCTGCTAATGACAAAAATGTAACAGTGAACGTATTTAGTTCTTCTAACTCCAATACAAGAACTATCACCATGGGAACAGGAACCTGGACGTTAACTGGTAATAATACTACCATCTGGAATACTTCAACTAATACCAACTTAACGCTTAATAGAGGCAATGCGATTGTTTCTAATTATAGTGGCTCTACGGGAACTAGAACTATAACAGGGTCTTCCATAGATGAAGCCACGAGTGCTGATTTTAATATTACCGCAGGATCAGATTCGGTCTTTATTACCGATGGAACTTCCGTACGCAATTTAGATTTCACGGGGTTTACTGGAACACTGTCTTCAAGTGACTGGCATATCTACGGTAATTTGGTTCTAGCTTCGGGCATGACGATAACGGGAGCAGGCAACAATATTACATTTCGTGCAACTTCAGGTCCAAAAACGATTACCAGTAACGGAAAAACCCTTGGATATTCCCTTATCTTTAATGGCACTGGAGGCAGTTGGCAGCTTGTCGATGACCTTAGTCTTGATTCCGGCAGTACTTTAACGATTACCCGAGGCACCTTTGACGCTAATAACCAGAACCTAACGACAGGACGACTCTCTTCTTCAAACTCGAATACCCGTACTATCACCATGGGAAGCGGCACATGGACGTTAGCTGGCACCACTGGCACGCCTTGGGATACTTCTACTAGTACCAATCTGACACTCAATGTTAATACCTCTACGGTGGCCTACGCGGGTAATAATGCGGGTGGCAATACCACCGTCGCCAATGTCACCTACAATAACCTGACGCTCAACAATTCTTCTGAAACGTTTGACTTGGGCGGAAACACTACCGTCAATAATAATGTCACTATCACCGCGGGAACGCTGGATGCCGTATCTGGCTCAAACTACACCATGAGCGTCGGAGGCAACTTTGCCAACTCCGGAACCTTCACCGCCCGCAGCGGCACCGTCACCCTCACTTCAACCTCCGCCAGCGCCACACTCACTTCCGGCGGCTCCAGTTTTTACAATCTCACCCAAAACGGCTCGGGCGGCACCTACACGTTGCAGGATGCGTTAACCGCTTCAAATAATCTAACCATTACCGCCGGAACTCTGGACACCAAGTCCGGCTCCGATTTTGGAGTAAGTATCGGTAATAATTATTCCAACTCCGGCACCTTTACCGCCCGATCCGGCACCGTCACCCTCACTTCAACCTCCGCCAGCGCCACACTCACTTCCGGCGGCTCCAGTTTTTACAATCTCACCCAAAACGGCTCGGGAGGAACTTATACATTGCAAGATGCCCTCGCCACCACCAATAATTTAACCATCACCGCCGGCACGCTCGACACCAAATCGGGCAGCAATTTTGCAATTTCCGTCGGCGGCAACTTTGCAAACTCGGGAACGTTTACCGCCCGCGAAGGCACCGTCACCCTCACCTCAACCTCCGCCAGCGCCACGCTCGACCCCGGAGGAACCACCTTTTACAACCTCACCCAAAACGGCTCAGGCGGCACCTACACCTTGCAGGGCGGCCTTGGTACGAGCAACAATCTAACCATCACTGCCGGCACCCTCGACACCAAGTCCGGTTCAAACTACGGTGTCTCGGTCGGAGGCACCTGGTCACGATCGGGAACGTTTACCGCGCGCTCCGCCAATTTCACCCTTACCGGAACTTCCACCTTTTCAGATACCATGTCGTTTTACAATTTCATCATTAATGGTTCGGGCATCACCGCCACGCTGGGAGCCGACCTGACTGCCACGGGTACCTTAACCGTCACTCAGGGAACCTTAACTGCGGTTACCTACAATGTAACTGCCGCCAATGTTGCCTCCGCCAACACCAACACCCGAACTATTTCCATGGGCACGGGCACTTGGACCTTATCGGGCACGGGAACCGTGTGGGATACTTCAACGACTACTAACCTTACCTTAAACGAAAGCACCTCCACTATTTCTTTGACTGACACTTCTTCTACTGTCAAAACCTTTGCCGGCGGCGGTGAGACATTTTACAATGTAAGTATTACTGCCTCCGGCACTGGGGCAATTATCGTAAGCGGAAGCAACACTTTCAACAACTTCACCATCAATCCGCCCAAGACCGTCACCTTTACTTCATCAACGACGCAAACCATCGGTGGGACGTTTTCCTGTACGGGAACTTCAGGTAACGTCATCACCATTAACGCTTCAACGGGCGGAACCGCCGCTACGCTTTCTAAGTCCTCGGGCACCGTATCTTGCGACTACCTACACTTAACTGATTCGGCCGCTACGGGGGGAGCTACTTGGGACCCGGGAGACAATTCCACCGACAACGGCGGCAACAGCGGCTGGGTGTTTAACACTGCCCCCTCTATTTCCGCCGGTCCTTCGGACCTTGGGGCCCTGTCGTCTCCCGCCAACGCCGGCTCGAACGTGACGTTCACCGCCACCGCCACCGATACCCAATCAGACAATTATTATTTAGCCGTTTGTAAAACCAATAGCATCACCGCTGCCAATAGCGCCGCCCCTACCTGCGGCGGAGGCAGTTGGGCCATTTCCAGCGCCACCGCTGCGGGGAGCCAGGCCTCGGTAACCTATGCCACGGTAGCAGGCGACAGCGAATCAAACGTTTGGTACGCATTTGTCTGTGATCAAAATAGCAACTCCTTCTGTTCTTCTTCCAGCCAGGGTTTGGGCAGCAACGGCTCGCCTTTTGAGGTCAACCACGTTCCTGCTTTCACGGCCGTCTCTAATACCTCCGGGGCCGTTACCACGGGTAACGCGGTTTCGTTTACTTCAACGGCCTCTGATTCCGACACCGATTCCTCTGCCGATACCGTCACATTATATATCTGCAAATCCAACGATTTCGCTTCCGGCGTCTGCGGCTCGGCCGGCACCTGGTGCAGTTCATCAGCCAGTTCCTCTGATCCCTCGTGCAATTACACCATTGTCCAAGACGACGGCGACAGCGACCACTCCTACTATGCTTATATCGTTGATAACCACAGTTTTGAATCAACTTCCAATCCCCGCACCGGCACCTTCACCTCTGATGTCATCGTTTCGTTTGGCGGAGGTGGTGGTGGTGGTGGAGGAGGAGGCGGAGGAGGTGGTGGTGGCGGCGGCGGCTCCGGCGGCGGTGGCTCAACCACGCCCCCCGAAGAATCCACCCCGGCCAGCCCCATCACCCCTATTATTGACATCATCTCGGGGCCCATCAGCCAGGCCGGAGAAATCATCCAGGATATCGGCCAGGAAATCATCGATATTATTTTACCAAAGCCCAAACCATTGTCCCTTCCTCCCATTCAAGAAGTGGTTGACACAAAACCACCGTTGGCGCTTACGGGCGATTGGGATCTGCTCTTTGGAGCCCAGATCAGAGAGTTCCTCTTCCATCCGTTGCCCTCTGACTTGAGCACTCTGGCCCAAAAGTTGCCCGAGGTAAAAAAGACCTTCACCGACACAGGGGTATCCACTCTGAATATGGTGGTGCAAAAATTACAGGGAGTGGAGTTGGCTATTCCGGGGATAAACCAGCGAATTGCGGCCCAAGAAATCGCTCTGCAAAAAATCGCCGATTCCCCAATATTGCCAGGAACCGAACTGGCGGCTCCGGCATTGCCTGATAAAAAACTGCCAGCCGGCCAGCTTGGTCTAAACCAGCTTACCCTGCCCAAGAACATTCCTCTGGCCGAACTTCCGGCCATCGTTAAAACCTCCCTCCCTGGCGAGGTGGTCTTTGCCAGAACCCAAAATGAACTGATTGATTTTAATATCATTGTTTCCTTAAACGACCGCGGGCAGGCCGAGCAAAGGATTAACGCGGTTTCCGGCACCAATTTAAAGTTTGCCGTAAAGCCCTTAGCTCCGGTCGAAAGCGTTAAAGGGTACCTGGTGCTTTTGTCGGCTCAAACCAAAAAAACTGTATTTGAAGCACCGCTCAAGTTCCTGAAGGCCTCACTGGCCTTTGCTAATCCGCAGTTTGCCAAAAATCTCGAGGGCGAACCCGCCATTGAAAAAAAGTTCCTCTTAGCCGAATTTGACTATGCCGATCCCGATGAAGATGGCATCTGGACTGCCGAGGTTACGGCTCCCGCAGTTGAGGGAGAGTACGAGGTGATTACCATTATGAATTACAAGGACGTTACCATTGGTAACAGGGAAGTGCGGCTGATTGTGGTGGTAGATCCCGAGGGCTATGTGTATAGTAATATCATGGGCGGAGAATTACGAATTAACCAAGCCGAGGTTTCTTTGTATTGGCTCAACCCCGTGACAAAAAATTATGAGCTTTGGCCCGGTGATGGCTTCCAGCAAAAAAACCCCCAGGTAACTGATAAAACCGGACGCTACGCCTTTTTGGTGCCGGAGGGAATGTACTACCTGACCGCCACCGCCCAAAACTACCAGAAATTCCAATCAGAGGAATTTGGGGTCAGTGAAAACAACGGTGTCCACATTAACATTGAGATGGAAAGCAAGCTGTGGTGGTGGCTTAAATATCTAGATTGGAAAACCTTGGCCGTGGTGGGGATGTTTGTATTATTGTCTTATATTATTATTAGTGGTAAAATGAGGAAAAGAAATCGGTAATTTTTAAAGTAAAAAATTACGATATTTTTCTTGTCAATTATGAATCTCATAAAAATTATCGTTATCATCGTTCTCGTGCTTTCTTTGGCGGCCAATGTGGTGCTGGGAATGCAATTATATTCGGCCGGTAAAAAGAATCAAGATTTAGGTTCTGCCATTCGTCTTAACGATACGGTGGCCAATTTTGCCGACCTTTTTATTGCCAAGGTTTTGCGAGCCAACGGTGAAATTTCATTTGAAGACCGTCTAAAAATTGAAAACGCGGTTCGGGATACCGAAGACAAAGATATTTATGACCAATGGCAAAAATTTGTGGGAGCCGGAACCGAAGCAGAGGGCAGGGAAGAAATTAAAAACCTTCTGCAGTTGATTGTTGATAAACTCTCTCGGTAATTTTTTTATTTTTCTATTTACGTAATAGACCTGTTGCGTATTAAGGATTTACTGCAAATTGCATATTTCGGCCACAAATTTGCTATACCTAGTATAATGTGTCGCTCGTTCGGAAAGGAATAATTGCGATTTTTCCTTTCCTCTCTCGCTTAGCACATTATAATTTTTCGGTCAAGATGTGGGTAAATTTGTAGCAACAAATTTCCCCATCTCCGGGCCTGGAGGCAAGCCGAAAAATTCTATCAAATTTCTGCCACAAAATCTTCAATTTTCGTAACAATCCTTAATACGCAACAGGTCTAATCTTTAAAATTAGAAGGCCTCGGCCTTCTTTTTTTTGCCTAATTTCGCCCGAGAAATTATTCATTTTCCACAAATTTCCACGATCGTGGAAATTTGTGGAAAATAATGGTACAATTTAAATATGAAAAAAACAAAACTCAGAAAAAAAATAAAAAGAGTCAAGAATACGAACAAAGAAACTCTGTCTAAAAAAATCTTATTATATCTTGGGGAAAAATCAAAAGAAATGTTAGATTTAAGCGTAAGGATTATGTTTGATTTTAAGAGTATTCGGTCGGAATTTGGAGTAAATTTGTATGGAAACTCTTATTATTTGCCTCGGGAATTTTATCGCTTAAAAAAGAGTCCTTATTTCTCTTATAGTCCTACCGAAGAAAAATTCTACCTTACAGAAAAGGGGCGCATTAAGATCATAGAAAGTGTTCTAAGAAATAAAAAAATGAATCAAAAAAGGTGGGATGGTTTCTGGCGGGCGATTATTTTTGATATTCCCGAGGCAAGCCGAAACGACAGAGACTTTTTAAGAAAAGAATTGCGTTGGATTGGCTGCAAAGAAATACAAAAGAGCGTCTGGGTAACGCCTTTTGATTTTGAAAAGGAACTTATGGCAATTCTCACGTTATGGAAGCGGGATTTTAGAGGGAATATCCAATTTTTAAAAATAGAAAAAATATCTGGCGAAGAAGAAATAAAACAGTATTTTAACATATAGCCATAACTTCATTAATCTCGATTATTTTATTTAAATTTATTTTCCACAAATTTCCACGATCGTGGAAATTTGTGGAAAATGGAAATTTCAGCGGCATTTCTTTTATCGCCCTCCGCATCTTTCTTTAGTGGATAGCCGTGGGTAGCATGGATAGATAGAAACGTATGCTAGAACGTATGATTGAAATAATACCTAAAAAAATGTACAATCAAGTGCAACCATAAAACATGCGCAACTATAAAATATGAAACTCGATGTTATTAAAATTCGCGGGGCCAGGGTGCATAACTTAAAAAATATTGACCTGGACATCCCCAAAAATAAATTGGTGGTGATTACCGGGCTTTCGGGCAGCGGTAAATCATCATTAGCATTTGATACGTTGTATGCCGAAGGCCAGAGGCGCTATGTGGAAAGTTTATCGGCTTATGCCCGGCAATTTTTGGGGGTTATGGATAAGCCCGACGTTGATAAAATAGAAGGCATCAGTCCGGCTATTTCTATTGACCAGCGCAAGTCAGTGCACAATCCCCGTAGTACCGTGGGGACTACCACGGAAATTTATGACTACCTGCGGCTTTTGTTTGCGCGTATCGGCAAGCCCCATTGCCCGAATTGCGGCAAACTAATTTCAAAGCAAACCGTGGATCAAATTGTTGACCAGGTATTAACCATTAAAGAAGGCGCGGAAATTTCAATACTGGGCCCCGTTATACGAGGAAAAAAGGGTGAACACACCGCAGTTTTGCAAGAAATTCAGCGGGCGGGTTTTGTGCGGGTAAGAATTGATAAAGATATGTATCTAATAGAAGAAGCACTGCAAAAGCTACTAGATAAGCAAAAAAAACATGACATTGAAGCCGTTGTTGATCGGTTGGTATTGGTAAATGACTTGGATAGGTCTCGGTTAGTGGATTCCCTGGAAACCGCTTTAAAGTTAGGAAAAGGCATTGTCATACTTAATACCCAATACAAACCACCTAATACTAAAATTAAATCAGAAGATTTAATTTTTAGCGAACACTTCGCCTGTGAGGATTGCGGCATTTCCCTGGCCGAACTTGAACCCCGCATGTTTTCGTTTAATAATCCGTATGGCGCTTGCCCCGAATGCACGGGTCTTGGAGAAAAATTGGAGGTTTCGGCTGACTTGGTTATGCCCAATAAAAATTTGACGCTGGCTGAAGGCGCTATTTTTGCCTGGTCGAATGCCAGCCATAAAGTGGGTCGGCAGGGGTATTATCATTGGAATCTTTCGGAATTGGCACGTGCATACCACTTTTCTTTAGATGTGCCGGTCAAGAATTTACCCCCAAAAATTATTGATATTATCTTGCATGGAGATAATGCGGGTTTTGAGGGAGTCATTGCAAACTTGGAAAGACGATACCATGAAACTGATTCCGAATGGACGCGTCAGGAAATTGACCAGTATATGGTAATTAAACAGTGCCCCATGTGTCAGGGAAAACGATTAAAACCGGAAGTGCTGGCGATTACCGTAGCCAGTGTTTCTGTTGATGTTATTGTCAAGATGCCCGTCGATGATTTGCAGAAATTTTTTTCCGCCTTGCCGAAACAACTGAGTGCTAATGATGTAAAAATCAGCACGCCGATTACCAAAGAAATTAATGATCGGCTTCAATTTTTGGTTGATGTGGGACTCGGGTATTTGAATTTAGACAGAAAGGCGGTTACCTTAGCGGGGGGAGAAGAACAACGGATACGCCTGGCCACCCAAATTGGATCAAAATTATCCGGAGTGCTATATATTTTAGACGAACCGTCAATTGGATTGCACGCGCGCGACCAGCACCGGTTAATTCATACGTTATTGCAACTGCGCGATTTAGGAAACACGGTGATTGTGGTAGAACACGATCCACAGACCATGATGGCGTCGGATTGGATTGTGGATATTGGGCCCGGTGCCGGCAAGCACGGGGGACGAGTTATCTTCCAGGGAACACCAGGGGCACTCCTCAAATCTAATACATTGACCGGACAATATCTATCAGGGAGGAAAACAGTTTCTGGAGAGGTATTAAGTAGTAAGTATAAAGTATTAAGCAAAGGCCAAAAAGTTGGTTTAAATACTAAATACCCAATACCAAATACCAAATACTTAACCGTCAAGGGTGCCAAAGAGCATAATTTAAAAAACATTGATGTGGCTTTTCCTTTGGGTAAATTTATTTGTGTGACCGGTGTTTCGGGCAGCGGCAAGTCGTCGCTTGTAAATGACATTCTGGCCCGCGCATTGCTAAAGCAATTTTACCGAGCAAAAGATGAACCTGGAATGCATACAAAAATTACCGGAACCGAACACATTAATAAGGTGGTCTTGGTTGACCAGTCGCCCATTGGTCGGACTCCGCGGTCAAACCCCGCAACTTATACTGGCGCATTTTCATTTATTCGTGATATTTTTACCCAAACGAAAGAATCGCGGATTCGCGGATATTTAGCGGGCCGTTTTAGTTTTAATGTAAAAGGCGGCCGGTGCGAGGCCTGTGAAGGACAGGGTACCAAAAAAGTAGAAATGTATTTTTTGCCGGATATTTATGTAGAATGCGAGGAGTGTCGCGGTAAGCGTTACAGCAAGGAGGTGCTGGAAATTACTTATAAAGATAAAAATATTGCCGACGTGCTCAAAATGACCATTGAAGAAGCCGGTGAGTTTTTCGAACATATCCCGGGGGTGTACGATAAAATGAAAACGTTAAAAGAGGTGGGGCTTTCTTACGTTGAACTCGGCCAGGCGGCCACTTCACTGTCGGGCGGAGAGGCCCAGCGGATAAAACTGGCTACCGAACTTTCACGCCGCGACACCGGTAACACATTATATATTTTAGATGAACCAACCACCGGTTTGCACTTTGAAGATATTAAGAAACTGATTTCAGTATTAAGAAATTTGGTCGATAAAGGAAATACAGTATTAGTTATTGAACACAATATTTCGCTTATTGCTGTTTCGGATTGGATTATAGATTTAGGGCCAGAGGGAGGAGAAAAAGGTGGCGGGATTGTTGTCGAGGGAATTCCACAAGATATTGCAAAAAATAAAAAATCTTATACTGCCAAATTCTTAAGAGATGTTTTTTTTGGCAAGATTATATAATTCTGTTATTTCTTTTAATAATATTTTTTTCTGCTTTTTTTAAATCTCTTAATCTTTTTGAATGCTTTAATAAAGGTTTTAACATTTTCAATAATTTTAATAAAGGTTTCTTTTTGCTTATGTATAAGTACCAGTGGTTTTGCTTATACATGGTTCCATCGTTTTTGACGTGACCTTTTTTAACTCGAATTTTTGGCGGATTGCAAGGGATCCCTATTTCTAATAAATTCTTGTAAATATACCACAGGATGTTTTTATCGTAAGAAGCTAGCGTAAAACCGGCAACATTGCTTTTTGCGATAAAGATAGCACCTTCTGCATCTGTGTAACCTGCTAAAAAAGATAAAAAGTGGGCCTTATTTTTTTTAACCCAATCGGGCATCGAATCTTTTTTCAATAAAAGGAAGTCGAAAGACCTATTTAATAAAACTGTAAAAACTCTGTTGTTATCTTCCCTTGCCTTACTTACCCATACATGGCCATATTTCTCAAACAATTTTTTAAATAAATGAATTTGTTGGATTTTTGTAGAGGTTGTGCTAATTACAATTAATTTTTTAGAGGGTAATAGTTTTGCATAAAGATCCCCCAATTTAAAGCCGATTAGATAAGCTTTTTCATGTAAATCATTTGAGAAATCATATTTTTTATACTTAGTATGATAAAAATCAGCACTTCTAGTTTTTAATCCATAATCTTTCATTAATTTTGAGACATAGACATGGTGGGTATTAAGTTTTTTCGCAATTTGTTTTTGGGTTAATTTGTTCTTATAGTAAAGATTAACCAACACCGTCCTCTTTATTCTTTTTTCCTGCCAACCAAGCTTTATCGATTCCAATATTGTTCTAAGGGGAATATCTTGTTTGATCATTTCTCTCCTTATAGTTTCTCTAGAATAATGTAATTTTTTAGCAATGACAATGATAGATAATTTATCTTCAAGGTATAACTTCTTGAGAATTCCTTTTGGTATAGATATTATTTTCTTTTGACTCGCTATTCTTACTGCTACTTTTTGTTTTCTTGGAGTAATACCAAATTTTTCCATTCTTTTGTTTATGGTGGTTATATTACAATTTAATAGAGAAGCGATTTCTTTTCTAGAAAGAAGATTTTGATTATAGAGTTCCTCAAGAATTTTTTTAGAAATATCATTTCTTCTCATAGCTTTATTGTAACATAATACAGAGTTAATAAAAATAGTATAAAGTATTATTTATTTTAACCGGCGCTGTTTTTTAACTCCCTGATTTCGTCATTGCGAGAAGTCCCGAGCCGCAGCGAGGGGCGACGAAGCAATCTAAAAGTGGAGGAGATTGCTTCGGTTGCGGCCTCGAAAAGCGATATCTATTGACAAAGGTTTTTAAATTTTATAGATTGTAGTATCTTAACGAATTTTTAATTTCCAAATTTTTAATTTTTAAATAATGCGTTAATGTTTAAATTTTGAGAAATTAAGAAATTATTTACAAAATTAAAAATTACAAAAATTATGATAATAAAACCCCTTGCAGATCACATTTTAATAGAACCCATTAAGGAAGAAGAAAAAACCAAGTCGGGAATTTTTTTGCCCGACACCGCTCAAAAAGAAAAACCCGAACAAGGGTTGGTTATTGCCGTGGGCCAGGGCAGGAAAACCGATGATGGAAAAATAGTTCCCGTGTCGGTAAAAGCAGGGGACAAAGTGCTGTTTACCAAGTACGGCCCCAATGAAATAAAAATTGATGGGAAAGAATATTTAATTGCCCAAGAAAGCGATATTCTAGCAATTATTGAATAAGGAATGCGATGCTAATATACTAATTCATACTAATCATACCAATACGATACTAATCCGTCGTGCGTAGACTTTTATTAGTATTATTAGTATGCATTCGTATATTGGCATCGCACTAAAAAACTATGAGCAAAAAAATAATCTATAGTGAAAATGCTCGAAAAATTCTAAAACAGGGTTTGGACAAAGTGGCCAATGCCGTTAAAGTCACCATGGGTCCGAAGGGCCGCAATGTGGTTTTGGGTCAAAATTTTGGAAGTCCAACGATTACCAACGACGGTGTTTCTATTGCTAAAGAAATTGAATTGGAAGATGTGATGGAAAATATCGGCGCTTCAATTATTAAGGAAGTTGCTGAAAAAACTAATGACATGGCTGGCGATGGTACTACGGCTTCCGTGGTGTTGACCCAAGCCATTGCCACTGAAGGGTTGAAAAATGTGGCGGCCGGAGCCAATCCATTGGCCTTGCGCAAGGGAATTGTAAAGGGAAAAGATGCTATTGTAGTTGCTTTAAAAGAGATGTCAAAATCAATCAGTGCCAAAGAAGAAATTGCGCAAGTGGCAACCATTTCAGCGCAGGACAAAGAAATGGGCGACTTAATTGCCGAAGTAATGCAAGAAGTTGGTAAGGATGGTGTTATTACCGTAGAAGAATCAAAAACGTTTGGCTTATCAAAAGAAATTGTTAAAGGGTTGCAATTTGACCGCGGATATATTTCGCCCTACATGGTTTCAAATCAGGAAAAAATGGAAGCGGTATTGGAAGACCCTTATATTTTGATTACCGATAAAAAAATCGGCGCGCTGGTTGAAATTTTACCGCTGTTGGAAAAAATTGTAAAAACCGGTAAAAAAGAATTGGTCATTATTGCTGATGATGTAGAAGGGGATGCGCTGACCACATTAATTGTAAATCGTTTACGGGGCATTTTTACGGCATTAGCCATTAAGGCCCCTGGGTTTGGTGATCGGAAAAAAGAAATACTGGAAGACATTGCTTGTGTTACGGGTGCTCAAGTTGTTTCAGAAGAAAAAGGCATGAAGTTGGAAAATGTGGAATTAGAAATGCTGGGACACGCCAGAAGAGTAATTGCGACAAAGGAAAATACGGTCATTGTGGAAGGCAAAGGTGAAAAACAAGAAATCGAAAACCGACTCGGACAACTAAAGAAAGAAATAGAACTGGCTACCTCAAGTTTTGATAAGGAAAAATTGCAAGAACGAGTGGCAAAATTGGCAGGAGGAGTGGGGGTATTAAAAGTGGGAGCGGCCACCGAAGTTGAGCAAAAAGCCAAGCAGCATAAACTGGAAGATGCATTACATGCTACCCGGGCCGCGGTAGAAGAAGGAATTGTTCCGGGTGGCGGAGTAGCGCTTTTGCGGGCCTTAAACAGCTTGGAGTCAATTAAATTAGATGGTGATGAACAAACCGGAATTAATATTTTACGGCGTGCCTTGGAAGAACCTATTCGCCAAATTTCCCAAAATGCCGGCATTGACGGCGCGGTAGTGGTGCAGAAAGTAAAAGAGGGAGTTGGTGAATTCGGATTTAATGCGGCGACTATGGTGTACGAGGACTTAATTAAAGCAGGAGTGGTTGACCCTACCAAAGTAATAAGAACGGCTCTTGAAAATGCGGTGTCAGCCGCCAGCATGTTGCTTACCACCGAAGCCGTGGTAGCTGACTTACCTAAAAAAGAAGAAAGGGGAATGGGTCCAATGGCCGGTGGAATGCCGCCAATGATGGGGGACGAATACTAGGGTCAGTAGGTACTGGGTAGTGAGTAGTTGGTAGTGAGTAGAAAAAAATAGAAAAAATCTTCCTTGATTCAAGGAAGATTTTTTGTTACATTAAGTGCAGAGTATAAGCAGCCCTTTGTAAAATATCCAGGAGGCGACCTATGGCTAAGGAAATTCTTGGTTTGGGTATACGGGGCATTATTGCTTCAAGTATGTGCGATGACCAAGGGAAATATGAGGAAATTCCTGGTGCTTTTAAAATGTTGGCAAGGTTGCAACGGGAGAGATTTTCTGAAGGCATCTTTCTTGTTTCTTATGCCTGGGGGGAAACGCATCCAAAAATACTTCATTGGTTGTTTGATCATATATTCCATAAAGTAACCGGTATACCGGCTGGTAATGTTTACCTATTTCGTCACAAGGTTCAAGAAGTCGCAATCTGCCGCGAATTAGAAATTACCCATTTTATTTCCGATAGCACAGAACTTCTCGTAGCCCTTAATGACGCAGGTATAGAAAATCTATATCTTTTTCATGGGCCTGATCAAGAGCAGTCCTGTTCTGGAAGTATCTTGCGCCATGTCACGCAGGTTACCTCTTGGCAGGAAATTGCCAAAAACCTGCTTGGTTAGCCCTCTATGTCCGATGCTTTGCACCGGACTTTTTTTACTTACCCTTGTTTTTGCGTTAATTTTTAGGTAGAATGAAGTTGAATTTAAAAACCTAAATTTAAAATTCAAAAACAATTTAAAAGCACTAATTTAAAAACACGTTTTGAAATTTGATATTTAAAATTGTTTTTAAATTTATCATTTTAAATTTTAAATTCACTATGTTCTGTCCTAACCATCATAAAAATCCCTTAGAAAAGGTTTTATTCCATCACGTTGAGGTTGACTATTGCCCCGAGTGTCTTGGGGTCTGGTTTGATAAAGACGAATTGCGCCTGGCCAAAGATGATAATGATGCCAATCTTCAATGGCTCGATTTTGATATTTGGCGGGACAAGGGAAAATTTGCCGTGATGCGAATTGATAAGCGCTGTCCGGTGTGCAGAATTCCTTTTATGGAAGTAAACTACGACGACTCAAAGGTGAAGATTGATTTTTGCAAACGTTGCCAGGGGATTTGGCTGGACCGCGGGGAATTCAAGCAAATCATGATGTATTTGATACGAAAATCCGATTACGAATTACTGCACCAATATGCCAAGAATTTAGTAGTACAGTTATGGGAGGTGTTTTCAGGGCCCGAAAAATTCAGGGAAGAATTAGAGGATTTTCTTATATTATTAAAATTATTTAATTATAAATTTGTGGTGCAACATCCGCATATTAATAGTTTAATTGAGGAGTTACCAAAGTAATAAAACTTGAATCTTGAATTTTGTATCTTGTAGCTTGAATAAAAAACGGAATCTGGAATTCCAGATTCATAGTTCTTTATTCTATTCCAGCTTCCAGCTACAAGATTCCAGATTCACAACATTATGGCTTTATTAACCATCATCATCTTAGTCGTTTTAGTGGGTACCCTGCTTTGGGCCATCGGGGTCTTCAATGGTTTGGTGACTCTAAAAAACCGGGCCAAAGAGGCCTGGGCCGACATTGATGTGCAGTTAAAACGGCGATACGATTTAATTCCCAATTTAGTGGAAACGGTAAAGGGATATGCCACCCACGAAAAAGAATTATTTGAAAAGGTAACCCTAGCCCGAGCCAATGCCATGGGGGCTTCCGGAGTTGCCGCAAAAGCCGATGCGGAAAATATGCTTTCAAGTACACTAAAAAGTTTATTTGCTGTGTCTGAAAATTATCCTGATTTAAAGGCCTCGGTTAATTTTCTGGAATTACAGCGGGAGCTTACCGATACGGAAGACAAAATCCAGGCCGCCCGAAGGTTTTACAACACTAACGTACGAGACCTGAACATTAAGATTGAAAGCTTTCCGGACAACATGCTGGCCGGCGCCTTTGGTTTTACCAAAATGGACTTGTTCGAAATCACCACAGAGGCAGAACGCAATGCTGTGCCGGTTAAGTTTTAAAAAAATCCCAATAATGTTAATGGAAAATAATTTTAGATCAAATGAAAGTGAAATAGGTCCACCTATTTTAGTTGAAAAAAAATCTAAGGGAAAGGAAAGTAGGAAGAGGAAATGGATGAATCTTGATGAATTTTGTGCCGCTCGTGGTTTTCGTCAGGAACCCCAAGCATGGAATCCTCCAGTACCTACACATCCCGACTATGTTGAAAATATTTATGAATACCATGAAGTATCCGGGCAGTTAATAGAAGGGGCTCGTAGCACCGATTGGATTGGGGTAGAATTGGAAATTGTACCCACTATTGATAGGTATGAGTTAGCTGAGAAAATCTATCTTGCTGGTAGTGGTAAGTTATTTCTTTCAGAAGATAGAAGCCTTAAATATGCAACAGATCGTTATGGTTATCCAGTAGGTAGTTCTGATGGATTTGAAATTGTGACTGATTATGGTGATTTATCACAGGTTATTCATGTCTGTGAAAATGTATCAAAAACAATTGAAGGAAAGGCGGTCAGTGAGGAAACTGAATGTTGTGGTTTGCATGTGCATCTTTCAAGAAATGAGGCGCCTCAATTAAACGTGGGCAGGATGGTTATTTTTTGGAATTCTAAAAAAAATAAAGATTTTCTAAATTTATTTACACGCAGAAGTGATAGCAATTTTGCTAAAAGTAAAGATGTTGAAGGTAAAAGCGCTTTTGACCTTGACTTGTCATGGGGTGATAGGTATGAGCTTGTTAACTTGACTAATCCGCGTACTTTAGAATTACGAGGATTTCGTGGTGCAACCGATAAAGAAACTTTATTAGCCTGCATCGAACTGGCATCAGCAACATGGTCTTTTGCTCGTGATAATAATGTTGCAGATACTGAGTTAACCCATGAAAGATTTATTCGGTGGCTAGTTGACCAACCAACCAGTAAGACGTATTATATTTGGCAATATTTATGGAAAGAAAAACCTGATTATTTACCCGCTTCTATTAGAGTTGCTATGGAAGAATAAGCTGTTAAACTTTAATGGTATCAATTTTAGGTCGATAGAATCAGAGTGTCAATAATTATTTTTTATCATGACCAATATATTTGCTTTTACCAAAATGGATCTACTTGAAATCTCTGCTGGGATTCTGGCTGGTATTTGCTTCGCCCGTGTGGCTGATTCTTTTGCTGACCATTGTGTTTGAAATCATGGTGCTGGTGAACATCCGCGACGGATTGGTGCTGGGCACCCTTATGTTTTTACGCCCATTGTCGTCGGTTTTGAATTGGCAAGCAGCGTTAAGTATCCCTTAATTTTATGCCAAGTATTTATACTCACGCTGATTCAAATAACAAAAAAACGTGGTTCCTTATCACGTTCTTTTTGGTTTTCGTTATCGCCGTTGGCTGGATTTTCAGCCAGGCCTTGCAAAGTGATGCCATTTTATATATCGCGGTATTTTTGAGCATTGCCATGAGCGTGGGCAGTTATTGGTTTTCAGATAAATTAGTGCTTTCCATGGCTCATGCCAAGTTGATACAAAAAAGCGATAGCCCCGAATTATATCGATTGGTGGAAAATTTGTGTATTACGGCTGGGCTTCCCTTGCCTAAAATATACATTATTGAAGAAATGCAGTTGAATGCTTTTGCCACGGGGCGCGATAAAAACCATGCGGTGGTGGCAGTTACCCGCGGGCTTTTGGAAAAATTAAACAAAGTAGAACTGGAAGGAGTGATAGCTCATGAATTAAGTCATATCGGAAACAAAGATATGCTTTTGGGAACTGTAGTGGTGGTGTTGGCAGGAATCGTTTCTCTTTTGGCAAATTTCTTTTTGCGAATCAGTTTTTTTGGAGGGAGAGGCCGCAATTCAGACGACAATAGAGTAGGCGCATTATTGATGGTGCTGGGACTTGCCGCCGCTATTTTGGCGCCCATTGCCGCCACCTTAATTAAATTAGCCATTTCCCGAAAGCGAGAATTTTTAGCCGATGCCGACGGAGCGCTTTTAACCCGCTACCCGGAAGGTCTGGCCAGTGCCCTGGAAAAAATTTCCGCCGATATGACACCCATGAAAGTCGCTAACGCCGCTTCGGCTCATTTATATATTGATTCTCCGTTTAACGAAAAGCAAAGCAAGAATTGGTTTGTGGCGCTATTTCAAACCCACCCACCCGTGGAAGAAAGAATAAAAGCATTGCGTGATAAGGAGGTTTAAGTAATATACCAATTTATGAATGAGTCAGAATCAAAAAAAGTGGAAAACATTGTCTCTGAGCGAAAGTTTGAATTGTCCGTGAGTCCAGAAGGTAGAAAAATAAGGGAGCGCTTGGAAATGGAATGCGATAAAAGGGCGGATGTTTTGAGGGATGCATTAGTTGATTTAAAAATTCCAAATGAGTTAGTTAGTTTAAAGCCACCAGTTTTTGATAGAACGGATTTTGGGTATACTTCTGATATTGATTTAGTTTTTTTTGGTACCGACAAGCAAAAAGAAGAGCTATATGAAAAGCTATATAATTCTTCAGTTCACCCATTTATCGTTCAAATTGATTTAGCCAGGTTGGGAGAAATTCAAGTAAAATTGCCAGAATTATATGAGTATTTAACACAGAGAAGAGGCAATTTCCCAATGAAAAAGCTAGAAACAGGAAATCCTATAACAGATTTTTGGGAAGAGGAACCTGAATTGGATAAGAGTGCAAGAGCGATTTTATCAAGTGAAGATAAACTTGTATTGAAAGAGCAGAGGTTGGAAATTGGCCGCAGATTTGTAGAAGAAGTGAAACAGAGGGTTCCAGTGGTTGGGTATAGTTTTTCGGGTTCAACGATGGGTGATATGAAAAGGTTTGGAATTAATTCCGATTTGGATATCGAACTTTTAGTTGATCCCAAGGACGAGGAAGATGAAAAGGATATCCAAGATTGGATTCATTTATATTTAAATTGGAAGTATGCAGAGCAATTTAGTATCAAGGTGGATGCAATGGAAATAAGCTTAGATTTTGCGAGACAAATGATTTCCCGAGATCCAAAGACGGTCGTTTGGTATGAGAAAAAATTTGGTATTAATGCGTCTGAGTTAAAAGAAAAATGATCAAATATATAGTAATAATGTAAGCCACTATTTTAGGAGTTATTGGGGGTGCGTGACAGAATTTTTACCTATTTTTATTCAGCGTTCAGTTTTAAAAATTTAACTATGAAAATTATAAAAGATACCATTACAATTTCCGAATTAAAAGAGCTTTGCGAGAAAGGCTTTTTTGTGAATGTGTTAAAGGCGGTCGTGGACATAGATAAAAAGGTTGTGGCAGTTGACGCAGAGGTTCATGCTGAACTTATGGAGTTTTTGATAAAAGAAGAGCAGAGTGAGCCAAAAAATGTATGGGGCATTAATCTTGTTCCTTCCGAAGAAGATGAAAAATTTATTGTTTTTGATTCACTTATCAATCTAAAACCAGGTTTAGGAAACAGAACAAGGGGGGTTGAAAGTCCAGAAATAAGACAAAAAATTACCGATATTATTAATGTATTAGTAAAAAAATGAACTATCAACATACGGGATTAGCGGCAGGTAAATGGAAAACATTTTCCTTTTTAGATCAAATGGGGAATGTTGGTTCAGAAATTTCAAGGACCGTCCATTGGCGTAAGAATGATCAATTACGAAGCAAAGAGGCTTTTGAGCGATCATTAGAACTGTTGGATATGACTATTGAGGATTCAAAAAATAAAAGCAAGTTAAAAGAATTATGCTTGTTGAGAGAAATGCTGGCAGATCATTTTTATTTTGATAACGAATATGCTTCTTCGGATCAGGGATGGGATGATTATTTCTATAATTTTGCGTACGCCTCTGCGATTGCTAAAGGATATTAACTCATGACCATTATTCAAGCCATTATTTTAGGGGTTATTGAAGGCGTAACTGAATTTTTGCCCATTTCCTCTACAGGACATTTGATTTTAACCAGTAAGTTACTGGGGGTCAGCGACTCAAATTTTTTAAAAAGTTTTGAAATTACCATCCAATTTGGAGCGATTTTGGCGGTGGTGGTATTATACTGGAAAAGAATTATTTCCAGTAAGCAAATTTTCAAAAAAGTTTTTATTGCTTTTTTACCAACAGCGATTATTGGTTTTTTGCTCTATAAAATTCTAAAGCAGTACTTGCTTTCAAATGTGTATTTGGTGCTTTGGTCATTATTGGTTGGTGGCGCACTGCTTATTTTGTTTGAACTTTGGCACAAAAAGTACGGTCGCGTCGGCCTGGCTGAAGTTAGCCAGATTAGCGATAAAAAATCTTTTTTAACCGGAGTTTGGCAATCATTAGCTATTATTCCTGGGGTATCGCGCTCTGGCGCCACTATTGTCGGAGGATTGCTTATGGGAATCAGCCGCGAGGCCATTGTTGAATTTTCTTTTTTATTGGCTATTCCTACCATGGCCGCGGCCACCGGATATGATTTATTCAAAAGCGCCGGAAGCTTTTCTTTTAATGAATTCCATTTGCTGGCAATAGGATTTATCACCTCTTTTTTGGTGGCCATGCTTGCAATCAAATGGTTTATTGGTTACATTAAAAACCACTCATTTATTTCATTTGGAATTTACCGTATTATTATCGCTTTAGTTTTTTATCTCTTAATTTTTCAATTTAAGATTTAATTTTGGAGAGGTCGTATAGTGGCCATTACAATAGCTTGGAAAGCTATGACCCGCAAGGGTCTCGTGGGTTCGAGTCCCACCCTCTCCGCAATTGAAAAGATATAAATAATGATGAACTACCTAAAAATTTTATCATTCTTTAATAAGAGAAATAAGAGAAAATTTTTAAGAATAAATTACCAAGAAAAATTTGCTGGGGGAGTTTCAACATCTCCATTATTAATAGAAAGTGCGAAATTACTTTTAGAGCAATCTCGGCTCGAAAGTTCGACTACTTTTAAAGTAAAGAATAATCATTACTCTGAACATTTATTGGGTTGTATTATTTTAGCAACAGTTGCATTTGAAGCTTGGTTAAATGAACTTATCATTTCCCTATCTCAAGGGGATCAAGTTGAAAATATCAAGATAGATGATTTGGGATTAGATATTTTAGAAAAATACAGAAAAATTTGTAAAAATTTTGAGATTGAATTTAATTCTATTAAAGTTCCTATTGTGCTGGTGGAGATAGTAAGCGCAAGAAATGAAATCACGCATTCTTATCTTTACAATATGTTAAGAAATCCAAAACTAGAAAAACTTTCTAAATACATGGTTAACAATGGAAGGGTTTTAGGCAATCTCCTCGCCTCTTATGAGTTAGTCCAAAATATCTGTGTTTCGATAGCTAGATATGTTGAAGTGTTGAGAGAAGTAATACCAAAAAAAAGGGTATTCGGATTCTATGCTGCCGAAGTCGGGAAAAATTTTTCAAATCTGCTTTAATCTTCATATTTTTAACTCTCGCCCTAGCCATTTCGGTATGAAAATTGTCGGCAATGCCGAATTTGTTCCTGAATTCTTAGTTCTAGTCATATATACAGCGGTATATAAAAAACCACGCGGTGAACTCTTGCCGCGTGGTATGTCTGATGACTACTTGTCATCCTGGGGGGATGGCCTTGGTCATGTCAATCTGTTCGATTAATGTCCAGAGCTCATCGGTGCGGATTGCGATCGGGATGACGGCAATAAGTTCTGTCGTCCCCGTTTTTGTGAACCGTCGGACTCCAACCTGAATTCCGATGACTTTGCCTGACGGACTTGCCATGATTGGCGCTCCGCTCTCGCCGTTGAGGACGGCAAGGTCGTGCTCGAACATCGGGCGCTTGGGAGTTTTTGATGTTGTACTGCCGTCGTAATCAAGCAGGCGGCGAACCACTCCGTGCCGGGTGACTGCCTCCGGGCTTTGTTGCTCACCGCCGAACGTTGTGTAGTTGGGGAATCCCATCAAGATGATCTTCGCTCCCCTGAAATCCTCACCTGTATTGTTTTTTAGTAGGCGAAGCGGCGGAGCGAGTACATCCTTGGATGCCTCAAGTTCGAGCAGGGCGATGTCGGTGCTGTACGGATTTTTTCCGCCCTGGTCGGATTTGAAACCCTTGTGGATGTGTACCGATTTGACTTTCCTTAAAGTCCCTGTTTCGTTCTCCTGCACGATGATGGTTTCGGGTTTTTCCGCTTTTGAGGCGATGTGTGCCACAGTTGCCACCAGGGGCGGGTCGCGGCTGATGAGAAAACCCGTGCCATGCTCCCCGCCGACTCGGACCAGGAAAAGTGCCTTCTGGCTGCGCTCGCTGATCGTTTGGGTCTCGTCGGCACAGGCGAGATTCTCTGGTGTGTTTGCGGTGATGATGAGTGCCACCACCACGATTCCCACCGTCACGAAAGCCACTTTCTTGTGCGTCATAGAAATTCCCCTTTTGACAGGTGTTTTTGAGGTCTGCTATCTCACTTCAGTGAGACGAGCATTTTAGAAACCAACTATTTGGCATCCAAAATGCTCGTCTCAGTTATCTCGGTTATTGTTAAGGAGCAATTGGGTCGTGTTTATTCTAATGCATAATTGTTATATGTCAATGAATAGTATTATGAATTTGGTGAATAATAACTCTTCCGTGTCATCCCCGCCAAAGCCCAGGATCCAGGATTTCACGTAAAAACGCTAGATTCCCGCTTTCGCGGGAATGACAATAAGAGTGGCATTTGGTGTTATTTACCAATCTTATTGTATAATATTGGTTTGGAAAGAGATTAGTTTTTCTTATTCTATTTTTTAGGTTATTATGGAAATATGGAACATCAAAAAGAACTACGCCCTAAAGTTGGTATTGGGGTTATTGTGGTCAAGGATGGTAAAATTCTTTTGGGTAAGCGGAAAAATTCGCATGGTGATGGGGAATACGCAGGAACCGGCGGGCATGTGGAATACATGGAATCATTTGAGGAATGTGCCAAGCGCGAGACCCTGGAAGAAGCCGGCATTGAAATTGAAAATATCCGGTTTTTGTGTTTGGTGAATGTAAAGGACTATGCACCAAAACACTATGTTGATATAGGGCTAGTCGCTGATTGGAAAAGCGGCCAACCAACGGTATTGGAGCCAGACAAATTAGAGGGTTGGGATTGGTATGATGTTGATAACTTGCCAAGTCCGTTGTTTGGCATGATTCCAAATTACATTGAGGCCTACAAGACCGGCCGACATTTTTGGGATAACTGAAAATCATTATTCTGTCATTGCGAGGAGCCCTAAGCCGCGCCGAAGGGCGACGAAGCAATCTAAAGTTGTCAGGGGATTGCTTCGGTTGTGACCTCGCAATGACGAAGAAAAGAGATTGAAATATGAAAAAAATTTTCAAAATTCTCTACGCCATATTTTTTATCCTCTTGGCCTTAGTGTTGTTTAAGTTTTTTATTATTTTGCTGGCGATAGCGCTGCTTTTGCTATGGTTGCGCACTTTTCAAATGAAAAAAGAACCAAACCAGCAAGAGTTTTTACTGGGTAAATTGCCTAATCCGAGGCCCGATGGATTTTACCGGGGCGATGTGGGATTTAAAACTTCTTGGGTTGGTAAAACATTTAATGCAGAAAACTTAACCGGGATTAATGTATTTGAGGGCAAAAAGAAATCCTTTTTTGCGTCTATCTTTGCCCATTCTTTCGAAAATCAAACAGTTAAGATAGAAAAGGAAAAATACCCCTTTAAAACCTACGTTAGTAATGGGTTATTTGACCAGCACTTGTTGGTGTTAAAAATTGATTATAATGTGAAGAGCAATCCCTTCTGGATTAAATGGGTATTGGATGAAATTGTGGAAGTCGCTCCTAATACCTTTTTAGGAAAGGCACATCTTAGAATTATTCCCGGTTTTCCGTTTAGTGTATTGTATTTTGAGCTTAAAAGATAAGCGATCCGAATAATCCGAATTTGCATCCGAATGTTCCGAATAACGAGATTGCTTCGGGCCTGTTGGCCCTCGCAATGACGGCGTAAATTCGGATTATTCGGATGAAGATTCGGATTATTCGGATCGCTCTATAAAAATGATTTTAACCAAAACTGACTATCTTATCTGGCGGGAGTGCAAGAAAAATGTCTGGCTGAAACTTCACAAGCCCGAGATTTATGATGCAAAGGAACTTTCTGAATTTGAACAGCAAATCATTGAAACGGGAAACGAAGTTGAATTGGTGGCCCGTAAATTATTCCCCAGAGGGTTTTTGGTTGAGGGTAGGGGAGATGAGGCCCGGCAAATAACCCAGGATTTAATTGCTAAAAAGAAAGAGGCAATTTTTCAGGCAAATTTTTTGCGTGACAATCTAAATGCCGCTGTGGACATATTAGAATTAAATTCCGATGGCAGTTATACTATTTACGAAGTAAAATCCACCACCGATGTTGATAAGAAAACTCACTACCATGATTTGGCGTTTCAAGTAAATTTACTGGAGAAATTTGATTTGGATATTACCAAGGCGTACGTCATTCATTTAAATTCCGAATACGTTCGCCAGGGGCCCATTGAAATATCTAAGCTTTTTCATGTAGAAGACGTTACTGAAACTGTGAAAGCAATTGCCTGGACGGTGGGAAAGGAAATGACGTTTGCATTAAAATATATAGAGCAAGAAAATGAACCCTTTGGCCACTGTGATTGCGTATATAAAGGTAGGTCAAACCACTGTGCCACCTTTGCCTATTCAAATCCCGGTGTGCCCGAGTACGGCGTGCATGATATTTCTAGGATCGGACTCAGTAAGCTAAAGCTTCAAGAAATGATTGATGTGAACATCTTTGAATTTAAAGATATCCCCAGCCATATTGAATTTTCTCTGACTCAAAAAAACCAGATTGAAGTATATAGGGAAGATAAAACGCTCATTGATCCGCCAACTATTAAAAAAGAACTGGACTCGCTTATTTTCCCCTTATATTTTTTGGATTACGAAACGTTTCCCTGCGCCATTCCGCGCTTTGACGGGTTTTCGCCCTACCAGCAAATTCCGTTTCAATATTCGCTATATGTTTTAGAGTCATCCGAGGCCCGACGTCGGATAGCTATCCGACGTCGGGCCTCGGATGACTCGGATGATTTACGTGATGAATTAAAGCACTTCGAATTTATATTTACCGAAAAAACCGATCCAACGGCGGACTTTGTAAATTCCTTGAAAAAAGATATTGGCGACGAGGGCAGTATTATTGTTTGGAATAAAGGGTTTGAATGTAAAATAAATAACGAAATTGCCGCGCGTTTGCCGGAATACAAATTATTCATCGATGCGGTAAATAGCAGGGTGTATGATTTAATGAATATATTTTCAAAACAATTATATGTTCACAGGGACTTTCGGGGCAAGGTCTCCATCAAAAATGTGTTGCCGGTGCTGGTTCCGGAATTAAGTTATAAAGATTTGGAAATTAAAGAAGGGGGGAGCGCCAGTCGGAAGTGGAACGAAATGATTCAAGGTGGGTTAAGCCCAGAGCAAAAACAAAAAATTATTCAAGATCTAAAGACGTATTGCGGACTCGATACGTATGCGATGTACGCCATCTGGAAACATTTATATGAATTAATCCATTAAAAAAGTTATGCACTCTATTTATTTTTTTGACGGTTGTTATAATAAAGTAAAGGCCGAAGAAAAAATAAAAATAAAAATAATTTTACTAATACCATGCCAGCAAAAAAGAAAAAAGCAAAAGCAGGAAAAAAGAAAAAGAGATAATTTCTTTGTCAAAGAATCGGCTTTCTTTGAATGACCGATTTTTTGATGAAAAAAGTATATGAAAGCAATTCAAATAAATAAACATGGCAATAGTGATGTGCTGGAAATGGTAGATATTGAAAAACCAAAGCCGGGGCCAGGCCAGGTGCTTATTGAAGTACATGCTTCGTGCGTTAACCCTATTGATATTAAAATTATGGAAGGCGCCATACCCGTAAAGTTTCCTTTTACATTGGGAAGTGATGTATCGGGGGTGGTAGTAGAAATTGATGAAGGTGTGGAAAATATAAATGTGGGGGATAAGGTGTATGGTTCGGCCATTGTCTTGGCGGGGGCCACTGGCGCCTTTGCAGAATTTACGGCAGTGCCGGCTGCGCTGGTGGCTCCCATACCGAAGAATACGAGCTTTAATGAAGCGGCCGCGGCGGTGTTAACTGGGGCTAGCGCCCTGCAGGCCTTGGCAGAGCACATGAATTTGCAGGCGGGCCAACGATTATTAATTCATGGCGGCGCCGGCGGCATCGGCACCATGGCCATTCAAATTGCTAAAAAATTGGGGGCATACGTGGCAACCACGGCAGCCGAAGATGAAGTGGATTATGCAAAGAATTTGGGAACCGATTACGTCATTAACTATAACACTCAATCATTCGAGGATATGATTTCCGGTTACGATGCGGTGCTTGATACCGTGGGGCAAGAAACCTATAAAAAATCATTTCAGGTTCTAAAAAAGGGAGGCATGATTGTTTCTATGATTGAAAAACCTAATGAAGATTTAATGAAGCAATATGGCGTAACCGCCATTTCACAGTTTACTAAAGTAACAACAGAGCATCTTATGATGCTAAGTAAATATATTGAAAGGGGCGACGTAAGGGTGTATATTGATAGAGTATTTCCTTTGGACAATATTAAAGAGGCCTTCTTGGCAAAAGAACAAGGGCGTGTAAAAGGAAAAATCGTTATTCAAATTAAGTAATGCGATGCCAATATGCAAATGCATACTAATGATGCGAATAACGTTTCCGCATTAGTATTATTAGCATGAATTAGTATATTAGCATCGCACTCAACCATGGAACCGGAAACCCAAAAAATTATATCATTGCTTGAAGATCTAGTACAATCACAAAAGGCCAACCAGGCCGCTATGGTAGAAATGACTCGCAAGGATAAAAAATATAAAAAAGTTATCGGAGGATTGCTTATTGTTGTGTTAGTGTCTTTTTTGTATGCAATCGTGATATCATTGTTGTATTATTATAAATAGACCTGTTGCGTATTAAGGATTGTCGCGAAAATTACAGATTTTGAGCTGGAAATTTGATAGAATTTTTCGGCTTGCCCTCTGGGCCCGGAGATGGGGAAATTTGTTGCTACAAATTTACCCACATCTTGACCGAAAAATTATAATTTGCTAAGCGAGAGAGAAAAAGAAGAATAGCAATTATTCTTTTTCGAACGAGCGACAAATTATACTAGGTATAGCAAATTTCTGGCCAAAATATGCAATTTGCAGCAAATCCTTAATACGCAACAGGTCTAATAAATCCCGCGGAAATCCGCGGAAATTAACGCAGAACCGCGCGGAAAGATTCCGCGTTATTCCGGAGACGGAGCGAATTGGTTGTGACCAATTACGCTTCGCGTCTTAACGTAATATTCCGCATAATTCTGCGATCAAAACCATGGAACAGGAAAATAAAACAACACATACTATAGAAGTCGCTCCCTCGCTGGAAACTACCCATACGTTAGATTTATCGGACAAGTTGTACAAAGTAATGCTCGGATTGATTGCCCTGGCCGTCGTGTTTGGCGCAGGGGAATTATTGTATCAATTCAGGTCGCTTCCCCAAAATATGCCGCGAGAAATCATGGTAAGCGGAGAGGGCAAGGCCTATGCCAAGCCCGATGTTGCTATGGTGAATTTTGGCGTGACGACGGAGGCCAAAAAGAGCCAGGATGCGGTTAATCAAAACAATGAAAAAATGAATACGGTCATAAAAGCAATAAAGGACTTAGGGGTGGTAGACCAAGATATCCAAACCACCCTGTATAATTTAACTCCCATGTATGACTATCCAGGTGTTGCCTTGCCTATGGATTCCGGAAGGGGAGAAGGCGCTTCTTTTCCGGTGTATGGCAGTGGTAGCAGGGTGTTAACCGGTTATTTATTAGAGCAACAGGTATCGGTGAAAATACGGAATTTCGATAGCATTAATGCCATCATAGACCAGGCAACGGCCAAGGGCGCCACCAACGTTGGCAGCTTATGGTTTACTATTGATAATCCGGAAAAAGTGCAAGCCGAGGCGCGGGCCATGGCTATTGCTAAAGCCAAAGAAAAATTACAGAACATGGCAAAGGCATCGGGCTTGAGTGTCGGTAAATTAGTGAATATTTCCGAGGGCTATAATAACTACCCACAGCCCATGTATGCCGAAGGTTTTGGCGGCGCCAAGGACTCGACAAGCGTTGCTCCCCAAATAGAGGCTGGCCAGCAAGAAGTGAACGCGACAGTGACGTTAACGTACCAGATAAGATAACGAAATCCTAAACTCTAAATCCTAAACTCTAAACCTTTTAGAATTTAGTGTTTTGAATTTAGAATTTCTTTTGCTTCGCAAAAGCTATGGATTGCATATTCTGCAAAATTGTAAGCGGCGAAATTGACTCGGCCAAGGTTTTTGAAGACGAACACGTTTTGGCATTTTTGGATGTAAATCCCAATACCCGTGGGCATTGCCTGGTTATTCCCAAGATACATGTTGAGGATATTTTTGATATCAGTGAAGATGTGTTGCAAAAAGTTATTGTTGTGGGCAGAGCCCTCGCTATAAAAATGAAAGATGCTTTAAATGCAGACGGAGTGCATTTGAGTAATAATAACGGTATCCATGCCGGACAAATTGTTCATCATTTTCACTTGCATGTGATCCCGAGGTATAAAGACGATGCTTTGGTGATGTATGGCCCTCGCCCCGACAATAGCGCAGACATGGAAGAGCTCAAAAAACTGGCAAAAGAAATTAGCGGTTAGGTTTTCTATTCAAAACCAAAAAATCAGCGCACGCTGATTTTTGGTTTTAGGAAATCGATGAGGTTTGATTTTTCAGGGATTTGTGGTAATATACAGTTAATTTGAAATTTTAAATTTATCCCGATGGCAAGCCATCGAGGACCCACGATAAAATCGAGGCAATTTGAAATCAATTTAAATTTGTTAAATATTTAAAAACGTCAACATTTTGCGTTGTCGAAATATTGACACTTACTTATTGAAAATTGAAAATTGAAAATTGAAAATTCAATTTTAAACTAAGTTTAAAATTGCTATGGACTTTCAACCAGTTCCTCATTCATATAATTTTAAATCCCTAGTAGCATTCCCATGGCTTGCCTTCTAGGCGCGAGGAGCGGCGCGTACCCTCTGTGGTACGAGAGCGACGAGCAACAACGAAGACAGGCCATGGGAATGCTACCCATTGGGAACCCAAAAATTACTCCATTTTCTTCTTTGCTCCTCCTCAAGGTGGCGCAAGGCCACCCTTCGTTGTCGCGCATCGAAACTGAAGCAATTTTTAGGTTCTAGGGGTTTAAAATTATATGAATGAGGAACTTGAAGAAATTAAAAACAAGCTCAATGTGGTTGATGTGGTTGGCAGCTATGTTAAATTAACCAAAACAGGAGCTAATTTGCGGGGCATTTGCCCTTTTCATTCAGAGAAAAGTCCATCGTTTTTTGTAAATCCCGCCCGCCAACTATGGCATTGTTTTGGGTGCGGATCCGGTTCATCTATCTTTGACTTTGTCATGAAAATTGAAGGCGTCGAATTTGGGGATGCCCTTCGAATCCTGGCCGCCAAAGCGGGGGTTCAGTTAAAACGGGAAAATGTTCAGTTGCGCACCGAGCGCCAGCGTTTGTACGAAATTTGCGAACTGGCCTGTAAGTTTTTTGAAAAGCAATTAGAGGGGAGCGCCATGGGCAAGGAAGCCGAGGCCTATTTATTAAAACGCGGCATTAGTAAAGAAAGCATCAAAAAGTGGCGCCTGGGCTATTCTCCTGATACCTGGAATGGCTTGACGGATTTTTTGATTGGTAAAGGATATGCTCGCCAGGAAATTGTAAAAACAGGACTTGCCATTGAAAAAGAGAACAATAAAAATGATTCCTATGACCGGTTTCGCGGCCGAATCATGTTTCCGGTGTTTGGCTTAAATTCTGAAGTGGTGGGTTTTGGCGGCAGGGTGTTTAAGCAGGCCGATAATAAAGAAATTGCAAAATATATCAATACGCCCCAGACCTTGCTATACGATAAAAGCGGTATTCTCTACGGACTTAATTATGCAAAACTTGCCGTGCGGAAACAAAATCAGTGTGTGGTGGTAGAAGGATACACCGATGTGATTATGTGCCATCAGGCCGGATATGAAAATACGGTAGCCGCTTCAGGAACCGCATTGACGGCGCACCATTTAACTATTTTAAAACGGTATTCTGAAAATTTAGTGTTGGCCTTTGATATGGATATTGCCGGGGATTCGGCCACCAAACGGGGAATCAACGGGGCCCAGGAACAGGGTTTTAATATTAAGATTATTGAAAGCTATGGTTTTGGCAATGAAAAGTCCGACCCGGCCGATATTATTTTAAAAGATCCAAAGCAGTGGGAAGAATCCCTTGCAAAAGCAAAATCAATCATGGATTACTATATTGATTCCGCTTTTTTGCATTTTGATGCCAAGACCCCTGAAGGGAAAAAAGAAATCGGTAATGTAGTTTTGCCGGCTATCAAGCGCCTGGCAAACAAAATAGAACAATCATTTTGGGTGCAAACATTATCACAAAAATTAGGCGTAAAAGAGGAAGCCATTTTAGAGGAATTATCTAAAATAAAGTTCCAGCAAAGGGCGTCAGAAGTTGCGCCGCCGGCCCCAATATCTGGTTTTGAAAATAAGGAAATATTAGGCCAGGAGGGCCGAAAAAAGTTAATTGAAGAAAAAATAATTTCTCTCATTTTAAAAAATCCAGGATACATAACATTAATACCGGAAGCGGACTACGGAATATTTTCCCATAAAATCCGGCAGTTTATTGAAGAGATAAAAAAAGTGGTCCAGCTTCAAAAGCCGGCCGAGGAAGGCCGGTTAAAAGAAGATTTTAAAATTATTTTTAATAGCGAAGAATTGAATGTTGAGTTAAAAAATTTTTTGGCGGCGCTAGCTTTAAGCGCTGAACTGCAATACCAGGAAGATGGCCAAGAAGAAGTGCTTTTGTGCCTGCTTCAATTAAAAAATATAGCATTAAAAAATAACCTTAACGTTGTTTCGGACGATATTAAAAAAGCGGAGGGGGAAAGCGATTCAAAAAAAGTAGCTGAATTAATTGCCAAATTTAATCAATTAACTAAAGAGTTATAATTTACCTTCACATCAAACAGGTGGGGTAATATAATAGACCTGTTGCGTATTAAGGATTGTCGCGAAAATTGAAGATTTTGGATCAGAAATTTGATAGAATTTTTCGGCTTGCCCATAGGCCCGGAGATGGGGAAATTTGTTGCTACAAATTTGCCCACATCTTGACCGAAAAATTATAATGTGCTAAGCGAGAGAGAAAAAGAAGAATATCAATTATTCTTTTTCGAACGAGCGACACATTATACTAGGTATAGCAAATTTCTGGCCAAAATATGCAATTTGCAGTAAATCCTTAATACGCAACAGGTCTAATAATACAAACAAGTAAAAGTTTAAAAACCTTGAGTTACGAAATGCTTTCGCGGGATTTTCTCTAAATTCCAGAGCGAAAAATTGATAGAAATCCGAGGCATAGCGCGCTATGCCGAGGATTTATAGCAATTTTGCAGCTGGAATTTAGAGAAAAGACCCGAAAAGTCCTTTAAAACGGGCATTTCGTAATTCAAGGTTTAAAAAACAATACACTTGTTTGGTGTGGGGGTGAAAAAAAATAAAAAACCGGTAAAAGGGGCAAAAATCCACAAAAAAATCCCGAAAAAGAAGGTGGTAAAAAAGCAAAAGAAAGCTAAAAAAATGCGAGTTTTAAGCCCCAAGGTAAAAATTACCCAGGCCCAAATTGACGCTCTCTTACAAAAAGGCCATGAGCGTGGTTTTATCACCACCTCAGAAATTTTATACGCTTTTCCTTATATCGAAAATAACGTAGATGACTTGGAAAACATTTACGACCAGTTAAAAGAGAGTGGAGTTGAGGTAAAAGATGTCCGTGAATTTTTAGAAGTAAAAAGTAAAAAGACCAAAAAAGATAAAAAAGTGCTGCAAAGCAAAATTGACCCTATCCAGATGTATCTACGAGAAATTGGGAAATCAAGCTTTTTATCTGCTAAAGAAGAAAAGGAGTTAGCCAAAAAAATCGAACATGGGGACGAGGAAGCCAAAAATCGCCTGGCGCTGGCTAACTTGCGTCTCGTGGTTTCTATTGCTAAAAAATATGTGGGTCGGTCGCCTAATTTGACGTTGCTGGACTTAATTCAAGAAGGAAATTTAGGCCTTTTTAAAGCAGTTAAAAAATTTGACTGGCGCCGGGGATATAAATTTTCCACCTATGCTACTTGGTGGATCCGTCAATCCATTACGCGCGCCTTGGCCGACCAGGCCAGGACTATTCGGATTCCCGTGCACATGATTGAAACTATTTCAAAGTATACCAAAGTTAGGAAATCCCTTTTGCAGGAACTTGGCAGAGAGGCGCTGGCCGAAGAAATTGCCGCGGAAATGGGTTTGGACGTCGACAAAGTGCACCACATCAGAAAAATTGCCCAAAAAGCGGTATCGCTTGAAACGCCGATTGGCGAAGATAAAGATAAGCAGGATAGCGTACTGGCAGAATTTATTAAAGACGATAAAACCGTTGCTCCCAATACCGAGGCGGCCAGGAAAATGTTGAAAGAACGGTTTCGGGAAATTTCAAGCGAGCTGACTCCGCGGGAATTAAAAATTCTTGGTATGCGTTTTGGTTTAGACGATGGCGTTATGCATACCCTAGAAGAAACCGGGGAAGAATTCGGTGTTACCCGCGAAAGAATCCGGCAAATCCAGGCAAAGTCATTGGAAAAATTACGAAAGCACGCCGATTTAAAGAAGGTGAAGGATTATTACTAGACAACTAATTTGAAATTTACAATTTGAAATTTGAAATCAATGCTTGAATTTTAAATGACTAAATTTTAAAACGTGACGGCGTGTTTCAATTATTTTAAATTCGCTTTTTTTCAAATTGAATTCAAATTGTAAATTTCAAATTTCAAATTAAAAATATGGCACTGAAAATAGGCGACTCTGCCCCTAACTTTACTCTGCCCGACCAGGATAATAAAATCCATTCATTGTCTGAATATCAGGGCGCATGGCTCTTATTGTATTTTTACCCAAAAGATAATACCACGGGCTGCATAAAGGAGGCGTGTGAATTACGGGATGATTTTTTGGGTTTTAAGAAGTTAAAAGTAGCAGTGGTTGGGGTAAGCATAGATTCTCCAAAAAGCCATAAAAAATTTGCCGATGAATACAATTTGCCATTTACCTTATTGTCGGATGAACAAAAGGAAGCGGTAAATAAGTATGGCGTTTGGCAAGAAAAATCCATGTATGGCAAAAAATACATGGGTACGTTCAGGATATCGTTTTTAATTAATCCAAAAGGCGTTATCGAAAAAATATACGAAGCCGTAAAACCGGCGGAACACAGCAAAGAGGTGTTAAGGGATTTAAAAAAGATACCGCGATATTAAGGGCTCTTCCATGAGTACAAAAAAACAACCCCGAGTTTTATCAAGGGGTTGTTTTTTTGTAATACAGCAAAAACTACATTTTTACTATATCAACGGCGTTTGGTCCTTTTGGAGAATCGGCTTCCTCGAATGAAACCATATCATCAACCTTAAGATCATTGAATAATCTCAATTTTTCATCTTGATCCTCCGGATTTTCGGTTTTCATTGAATTTTTGTGAAAGAAAAGATCTTTTTCTCGTCCTTCAACTTTAATGAAACCAAAAAATTTATCGCCAACCAAATTCTTAATTGTTCCTTCCATGTGAATGCGTAAATTAAATTTTATTTTTATAAAGTATAGTGTGCAATTAACAAACTCGACCAATGGAGCTTTACAATAAAACCCCCTTTGAAGCAACTAACTTAGTTTACAGTATAGCATGTAATGGTCTGCAAGTCAATAGACCTCTAATAACCCCTCACACCTCGTGCGCCTTTCTGCCGTCATTGCGAGGAGTCCCGATCGCAATCGTGGACGACGCGGCAATCTCAAATTAAACGAGATTGCTTCCCGCCACGCTTCGCTCGCGGCTAAAGGCACGGGCTCGCAATGACGGAAGGTGTGAGGGGTTACACCCCTAAATCACTGCCACGGTTTTTTCTTTTATAATTTCGTTAAGCATCTTTTTAACGCCATCCAAACTTTCCGGATTAATGATGGAAATTTCAGTGATGTCTTTTTTAATGCTGGCAAAGTCCTTTTTTATCTGTTCAATTTTTTCTTGGCTTGCCGTATCACTCTTACTTAAAAATAGGTATTCTTTTTTTGCCAAAAGCAGGGGATTGTACTCTTGCAATTCTTTCTTTACGATAGCATAATCTTTCATGGGGTTTTGTGAGTCAGTGGAAATTAAATGAAACAGTACGCGGGTGCGTTCCACATGGCGCAAGAATTTTATACCAAGGCCTTTCCCTTCTGATGCACCTTCAATTAACCCGGGAATATCGGCTAAAATTAATTCAAAGTACACCCCCAAATTTGGCTCAAGGGTGGTAAACGGGTAATTGGCCACTTTGGCGCTGGCCCGGGTTAATTCGTTTAGTAAACTGGATTTGCCGACATTGGGCAGTCCGATAAATCCCACATCAGCGATCATTTTTAGTTCAAGGCGCATGGAAAATGCGTCTCCTAATACTCCCTTGCCCGCTTGCAGGGGAGTGGTGTTGGTGGCTGACCTGAATAAAAAGTTTCCCTTGCCCCCCTTACCACCGCGGGCAATTAATTCGGTCTGGCCAATTTGGTTAATTTCTAAAGATCCACCTTGTTTTAGGTTGTGGGCAATAGTGCCAACGGGTACTAGCAATATCGTATCTTTTGCATTAGCGCCATCGTGAAGTTGGTTTCTGCCGGTCTCCCCATTATCTGCTTGTATGTCTTTCCTGAAACGAAACTGCTTAAGTGCAGTTAAGTCAGAAACGCCTTGTAAATAAACATCGCCGCCGTTTCCGCCGTTTCCGCCCGTAGGTCCCAAAGACATTTTGGTTTTATTGAATCTTACGATTCCATTGCCGCCATTTCCGGCAGTGACCGTGATGGTTACGTCGTCGATAATCATGGATGTTACTTTTCTAAAAACTTCCCCAAATCCAGGATCTGGTCAATTCGAATTTGTTCGACAAAATCCTGTGAGTGGCTGACTAATATTATCGCCCCTTCAAATTCATTGATGGCCTTGGCGATAATGGGGATGTGGCGGAAGTTAATGTGGTTAGTCGGTTCGTCTAAAATGAGTAGTCCGGGCCGCTCGAGCGATATGGCGGCAAATGCCACCAAACCCTTTTGACCTTCAGAAAGTGAACCGATTGTGGCTTTTAGAATTTCGGCGTCTATCAAAAAGCCGGCGGCATGAGCCCGTAAATTTTGTTCGGTGCCTCGGTTTTCCATGGCTCTTTGCAGGACTTGATACACGGTGGCGTTAAAATCCAGGTTGCTAAAATCCTGCCGGTAGTAACTGATATGGGTGTCTTCCTTGACGTGTTCGCCCTTGGCGTGTCCAGCCGCCCCTTTTGGGGCGAGCCTCGCCTCTTGGCGGGATGCCAGTTTTTCTAGTAAGGTGGTTTTACCAATGCCATTGGGGCCTTGTAGTAATAATCGTTCTTTTTTAGTAAGCCGAATATTTACTTTTTTATCAATGAATTTGTGGTTTTTAGCTATGGTAACCGAGTCCAAGACCAAAATATCTCCGCCAGAATTCTCTTGGCAGATAATCTGAAAATTCCTGATGGTCTTATCTTCCCTTCGAACTTCCACAATATCTTCTTCCAGGGCCGCAATTTGCTTACGCATTTTACTGGACACATCCCGCAAGTGACCGCCTTTTTGGGCAAAGAAATTGGCCTGCTCTTTTCTATGGGAAATATCTTTTTCTAAACGCGCATTTTTCATACGTTCCCGTTCTAAACGGTTTTGAATTTCCTTAACTACCGTGAAATAATCACCCGTATATTGTTCTACTTTTTTGGTAAAAATATCCAAGTACAAAACGCCTTCCGTAAATGAATTCAAAAAGTCGGCATCGTGACTGATAACAATGCAGGTCTTTTGGTAGTCCTTAATAAACTGAGTCAAGTGGGCGATGCCGGCCTTGTCTAAATTATTAGTTGGTTCGTCTAATAACAATACGTCGGGGTTTTGAATTAACGCCGAGGCCAGCGATATTCGGGCCTGCTGTCCGCCCGATAAACTTTTGATAATTCTATCCAGTGGTACGCTTAAATTGGTAATTTCCAGCGTCTCTTTTATTTTAACATCAATATCATATACTTTTTTTGCAAAACACTTTTCAAAAAATTCTCGTACGGTAAGTTCCAATTCCGGGCGGGGGATAACCTGGCGGGCCGTGGCAATGGTGATATTTTGGGAAAGGTTTATGGCCCCCGATTCGGGCTGCGCGCCACTCATAATTAACTCAAAAATGGTGCTTTTACCGGCACCATTTTGCCCCATGAGGGTAATTTTTGATCCTCTACGCACCGCAAAATTGGCCTCATCCAAAATGGGTTTGCCCGATTCCCATTGAAAGGAAACATTGTTGAATTTTATGATGGTTTCATTTGACGACATAATAAAAATAATACCTTATTTTTTGAAAAATAGCCAGCCCTAATTTGGCGACGTCAGACGTCGCCAAAGCGTCGCCAAAGTAACCCCGCGCGTCCCGTCATTGCGAGGAATGCGTATAGAACAAACATTATCACTTTGCACTAAAGTCGCCGGCGGTTTGGCAATATTGGGCGGATTGGAGCAAAAAATATGTTTGGCGTAGCCGTAGCTACGGCAAACATATTTTTTGTGAAAACTGCCCAAGATTGGCAAAGCCGCCAAGACCTTGGAGTGCAAAGTGATAATGTTTGTTCTATAGATGACGAAGCAATCTCTGGATGAAATGACGAGATTGCCGCGTCGCCCTTCGCTGTCCAGACGCGAGGCGCAATTTATCGCAACAAATTCGCCCCGTCTCTAGCTCAGGGCTCCTTGCAATGACGGTGGTGAAAAAGGAAGGTGTGAGGGGTTACTCGCCAAATAATTGACTATTTGTAATTAATATGGTAAATTACTGATAGTTCTTTTACCCTACCTCATAGTTCAGTCATAACCAAAAGCCCTTTGCATTGCCGAGGATTTCTGGCTATGACTGCTACTTTGGAGCAAGCACTCTCTTTACAGGAAAGGGATGACGCCATGACCAAGATCATGATCGCATCGCAACCGATGACCGACGGTCAGATGGAGAATCTGGTCGACAAGTTCCGCGCCGCGGTGCGCAGGCATCGTGCGGAGTTTTCGCTCGATGCCGTCCAACAGGTTCTTGGAATCGAGAACCTTGGCATGGAGTGCCTGGCTCCTTTCCGTGCACGCGTGGAGGCGATCAGCAACCTGATTGTCCGCCGCGTCACCGTCAACCGCACCTGCACTCCACAGGAGGCAATCGACGCCACCGGCCGCACGCAGTACACCGACCGCACGATCGTGGACGCCATGCCCCGCGGCGAAGGCGAAGAGACGGAGGTCATCTTCTTCAACCTTGGCCGCTATGTCAGCGACGACAACCTCGACAAGGAGTACGAACTGTGCGGCCTCATACCCGCCGATCCGTACTCGCTCGCGGCCGTCAACGAAGCCGACCCGACCTTCGCGGACGATCACCCCAATGCCACTCACTGGAAAGATTCCAGTGGCAAGTGGTGTTACGCCGCTTTCGACCGCTTCGACGATGACGAGCGCGGCGTGTTCGTCAGCCGTAGCGGCGACGGTTGGCATGACGCCTGGTGGTTCGCCGGCCTTCGCAAGTAAGTTCTTGGTGCTTAGAACCTTGGGTTGTTTGACCCTTGGGAACTTTGCACTTTGAATCGTCGTTTTAAACCCCGCATTTGCGTTTGCAAATGCGGGGGTATTTTTTTGTACTATTTTTTTAATGTAGTATAATAATACTAAATCCGAAATCCGAATAGGAACAAGTTCGGCTCCGGCCACGAAATTCGAAACAATTCGCCAGCTGGCGAACGAATTTTCAAAATCCAAATTTTCAAAATATGTTTAGAATTTAGAGTTTAGGATTTAGGATTTCATACATTATGGACACTACCATTATTACCAATATTTTGTTTTCACTGCTCAGTATTTTTATAATACTTATTATTATTGTTTTTTTGATGGCAATAGTATATGCTATTAAAATTGCTAAGCGGCTCCAGGAAATTTTGTCCATTATTAAAGAAGAAACAGAAAAAATTACCCATGACGTTGATGCGGTTCGTGAAAGAATAAAAAACGGCGGCAGCCAGTTTGTTTCGTTTGTGTCGTACCTGTGGTCGTTTTTTAATAAAAGTAACAAAAAAAGTCGAAAAAACAATAAATAGCGATCCGAATTATCCGAATCCGCATCCGAATGTTCCGAATAGCGTTACCGTATTAGGATCATTCGGATGATATTCGTAAATTAGGATTGCATAATACATGCAAAAGAAAAATAATTTAGTTAAGGATGTGGTGATTGGAGCGGGGATTGCAGCAGCGGTAGCTGCAGCTGCGGGCGTGTATTTTTTGTACGGTTCAAAAAATGCCGCGAAAAATCGTAAAATGGTAAAGGGTTGGATGTTGAAAGCCAAGGGCGAAGTATTGGAGAAACTGGAAAATGTAAAAGAGGTAAATGAAGAAATTTACCACAAAATCATAGACCAGGTGTCAAAGAAGTACCAGGCAATGAAAAGCGTTGACCGCAAGGATATTG
Source organism: Candidatus Staskawiczbacteria bacterium RIFCSPHIGHO2_02_FULL_42_22 (assembly GCA_001820175.1). Lineage (GTDB taxonomy): Bacteria > Patescibacteriota > Minisyncoccia > Minisyncoccales > Staskawiczbacteraceae > VGLO01. Next base: position 63,858 of record MHOT01000018.1, read on the forward strand.
CCGAATTTGTCCGCGAATTGAAGAGCCATTGGCAGGGCCTTGCTAAGGAAATTGCGGCCTTCCATAAAGCAAAGAGCAAAGGGAAAAAGTAATCTTGTAATAAAAAATCGCTCTTCGACTTCGCTCAGAGCGATTTTTTATTACAAGATTACTTTTTTAAATTGCTTTCTTATTGCCCTATAGTTTGGCATAGATTTGGCGACTATGTTCCAAAAATGAGGGGAGTGATTAAATTCTCCCAAGTGGCACAGTTCATGCAGGATAACGTAGTCCGATAATTTCTGGGGTAGTAGGGCGATTTTATAGTTAAAATTTAAGTTCCCTTTTTTAGAACAGCTACCCCAGCGGCTTTTTTGGTTTTTAATGGTAATTTTATTTACCTTAAATTGATAGAAGGTATTGAAATAGGTAATGCGGTTTTTTGCAAGTTCCATGGCTTCATTTTTGTAGCGGAGAAATTCGACACGGTTGCCCTTTTTTCTTTTTACTTTTACTCTGCGCCAAACGATTTTATATTTCATTAAAATCAACTATACCATAAAATTCGCGGTCGCGAATTTTATGGTATCAGTGCACTAGTGACAATATTCTAAAAATATCATACGATGAGACAGGTTCTTTAACCTATCAAGGAGGTGGTTATGCGCCAGTCGGTCAAGCGTGCGGTCCTTAGGCAGTTGAAAAAACGAGAAAAGAAAACCCTTATTAATGCCGATCGCATAAACCAATTTACAGTACTCATTCCAATGGGCCACAGAAAATATCGGTGGTCGGCCCGGCCAGAAAAATTGTATGGAGATGCCAGAAATATTCGGGGTGATGCTTCAAAGATCTGGGGTGATTGTTCTCATATTTCTGGCAATGTTTCCGAAATTAGGGGTAATGTGAGCCGTATCCGGGGAGATGTTACCAATCTTTCCGGAGATGTAAGCCGCTTATTTGGCGATGTCACCGATATACACGGAGATGTTACCAATCTTTCGGGAGACGCCAGTGGATTATGGGGAGACGTCACGCGGCTCCGGGGAAACATCACCGCTATCATTGGAGATGTAAGCAACCTCCGAGGCGATTGTTCAGGAATTGAGGGCGATATCTCTAAAATTACCGGAGATTTGTCGGGAATTTTAGGGGATTTTTCCCACATCACCGGCGATGTCACCAATATTTACGGTGATGTAACTCACATCCAGGGAGATGTTTCCTGTATTTCTGGCGATGTTTCAGGGCTGCGAGGCAACATTTCTTCTATTTGCGGTGATGTCACCAAGATTTGGGGAGATGTTTCAGGTATTAAAGGTGACGTTTCGGAAATTTGCGGCGACATGACGGGAATTAAGGCAATCGCCCAAGAAATACTGCTGGTGCTTCAGAATCGTTAATGCAACTGTTTGACTGAGGTGTTCAAACGCCTATCATCAGGGCCCTTTGGTTTGCCAAGGGGTCTTTTTTAAATTCACTGCGACCTGAACTTGGGCGCGCTATATTTCCATTACCAAACTTGCTATTAGGACTGCCAAAGATAGTATAAATATAAATGCAGAGTTAAATCGTGCCTTAGAGGTGAGGGTGGTTTTAGTTAAATACACCAGAGCTAATTTTTTATCTTCTTCTATATCGCTTGCTCGCAGCGCTTGAACTAATCGAAGGTTTTTTACCAGGTTAGCTCTTTTTGTTTCAATGTGGGTCCGGTGGCCGAAGTATAAAACAAATCCAATGGTTCCGATATACCAGGCCACTTTAATTCAAAAGGGATCCAGTAAAAAAATAATCCGGTAGGCGATGGTGGCTGCGAGGCCAGATAAAAAGAAAAACCAGCGCCAAAAAGGGGCGCTCGCCTCAATTTTTTCCCCTGCGGTATCTTTTTTTGATTTCATTTTTTGAACGTAAATAATATTTTCTTTTTTGGGGTGAGAATTTTTCAATGGCGTAACGCAGCATCGTTCTTGGCATGCTCCGGTAGTGTTTATTTAAAAACATTATTTCCGTTTTTGGTGAGCGTTTTCCTACTTCGCGCAACATCCATCCGGTTGCTTTGTGGATTAAATCATGTTGGTCACCAAGCAAAATGTTTGCAATTTTTAAGGTTTCGTTAAATTTGTTTTTCTTGATGAAATGAAATGTTGCAACGATTGCCATTCTCCGTTCCCATAGATTTTTTGACCGCGCCATCTTTAAAAGTATTTTTTTGCTTCTACCAAAAAAACAATCCCCCAATATATATTCTGCTGAAGTATCAACCAGATCCCAGTTATTAACGCATTTTTTATTTTTCAGATAAGAATGAACAATTTCTTTTTTAATTTTTTGGTCGCCCTTTTCATATTTGGCGACCAGAATTTCAAGGCCCACAAATCGGTATTCGTGAATAGGGCTTTTTAGTAGTTTCTCAACATCGTTTAAGGGTAAAGACACAAATGCATGAGATATGTTTCGCTGCACAGGAACCGTAATGCCTAAAAATATATCGCCGTAACCGTACTGGCCCTCGCCGGTCTTAAAAAACCGCGACGAAGTTTTAGCCCTCTTGGGATCAGCCAATTTTTTAAGCTCATCAATTAATGCTTTTATTTTCATATGGTTGAATTGTTTAAAAATATCCTAAACCAAAAAATCTTCGTTACCTGGTAGTTTCTTTAAGCTCGATTTTTTCTTTTACCCTCTTTACCTGGAATGTTATTCTGCCCAGCACTTGTCCGCGTTCATTTTCCACGTATATTCGCCACGCCCCCGCTTCCAGGTCGCTTTCAAAAGAATATCCCTTGTAACCCTCTTTCCGTCCGCCGACAATGGCAAATGACAGCAATCCTCGGTCTACCCAGTCCTTTTTGATTGGGTCGTAATATTGCCAATGGTGAACGATGGTAGTTTGCAATTTTGCGGGAGCAAAAATAGCCGTGTATAAATATATTTTTTCGCCCGACTTTGTGTGTACCGTTTGGCCGGGAATCAATCGTTGCCATAACGTTTCCGGTTCGCCTTGCATAATGTAAGATCCGCGGGAAACCATGATGCCATGGTAAAGCCCTGCTTCCCTAAGCGATAGGGGAATTGGCGGAATAATGTTGGTAAAATATAATACATTCATTAATAGTAAGACGGCAAAAATTCCAATGAGCATTTTTTGTTTTACGCGCCTTTCTTTTATTGGCAGCAAAAACACAATAAATGGGTAAAAAATACCAATGCTCAAAACGCCGGCCAAAAGGAAAACCCAGGACCCAAGCGAGTTAAACATAAACGGCAGCATCAAAGAAAGCAACGACAGGGTGGTAAAAAAATAAATGCCGATTTGGATGATCGGATTTAAAAAATAATGCCGGAAAATATCGTTTGATGCCATTAGCACCACCACAATAGTGATAATCGGCCAACTGACCGACAGGGTTCCGGAAAGCCAGTAGAAAACCAGGGAACTTCCCAGGAGCGCGCCGAAGGTAAATTGGATTGCCAGGGGGGCAAACAGCCGGAGGTACTTTAATTTTTGAGGCAGTGCGCCGGCATCAAAGAAGTGTATAAAAACAATGGTGGCACCTAAAACCAGCCAGTATAGCAGAAGTAGAGCAAAAGTAGTGGTGAGGCGAATACTGGTAAAGGTGAAATAATCAATCAAAAAACCCACCACCAAAGTGACTGGCATCAGCAACCTTTCGTAGCGCATATAAAAGGATTTAATTTGCCGGTAGTGCGATGAAAAATCTAAGAGTCGTTGCATATGATTCAAATTCATTATACCAAATAAAATTTAAACAATAGACCTGTTGCGTATTAAGGATTGTTACGAAAATTGAAGATTTTGAGCCAGAAATTTGATAGAATTTTTCGGCTTGCCTCCAGGCCCGCCGAAAAATTATAGCAAATTTCTGGCCGAAATATGCAATTTGCAGTAAATCCTTAATACGCAACAGGTCTAATAAAAATACCTGCAAAAATATAAAATATCTTTGCAGGTACTGGTTATTAGTGGGTCGTTGCTATTTTGGCGCGGCGCTGTCTTTGATAGCATACCCAACAAAGCGGTGGATGAGATGTTGTAATAATCTTCGTCTTTTTGCACTGGTTGCAACATCCAACCCTACTTTTGTTGTGGCAGTTCGAGCAGATGGGACCGTCTTCAGTCCGCTTTCGCACTTGCTTGACCTCCTTGCACCGAGAGCACTGCTCGCGTTTGGAAGGGTCCTTGTTGTAGCAGTTCGAGCAGACGGGACCATCTTTAGTCCGCTCCGCCACTCGCTTGACCTCCTTGCACCGAGAGCACTGCTCGCGTTTGGAAGGATCGTGGTAACGATCCTTGTCGTAGCAGCTCGGGCAGATCAATTTTTTGGTCTTGCGACTGCGATGAACGGTTTTCCATTTCTTGCAAACATTGCAAATGTCCAGCATTTATCACCTCCTCTTGGTTGAAGTTTTGTGAAAGAACGAGTTGATCAATGTTACTTTAAACTATTATTTATTATTTGTCAAAAAACGGTGGTATAGAACAAACATTATCACTTCGCACTCCAATTCTTGACGGATTTGCCAATCTTGGGCAGTTTTCGCAAAAAATATGTTTGCCGTAGCTACGGCTACGCCAAACATATTTTTTGGAGACGGGGCGAATTTGTTGTGACAAATTACGCCTCGCGTCTTGACTCCAAGCCGCCCAATATTCGAGGATAGCGAAGGGAGTAAATATGCCGCAGTATATTTACTCCCAAGCGACGCAGAATATATGCTTATCATATATTGCCAAACCGCCGGCGACTTTAGTGCAAAGTGATAATGTTTGTTCTATAGATTCCGTGTCAATCTTTTGTAAAGTTTAACGAGATTGCTTCGTCGCCCTTCGCTGTCCAGACACGAGGCGTAATTTGTCGCAACAAATTTAACCGTCTCTGGCTCAGGGCTCTAAAGTCGCGAGATTTTTCTCGCCTTTCGGGCGGGAAAAATCTGGCGACTTTACGTAATGACGGTGGGGCGCGAGGGGTTACAAATTAAAAAATTGATATCATGCAATAAAAATTGTACAATGAACACATGAAAATAGAAAACATCTCTTTGGGGATATGGATACCCCGGGCATCAATGCATCTAAAAGAAATGTATCACTTTTTCAGTGGAGAAAAGATGCCGATCGCGGGTCTTGGCGCCCAGAAATTAGCAAAATTAAGAGAATCATTGGGAATTATAAAAGTTGATTTTATCACCAAGGCCGAGTTTGACGAAGTCCATGTGCTATGCCAAGCGATCTATATTACCATATCGTCAGAAGGGACCATTATTTTGCAATTAAGGAAAGATGACAAAGGGGATTTGGCTTTTGAAAATGCGGCAATGCTCGAGCATTTTTTTATTGAAAAACTTTCTCCGGCGGTTAATTATCTTTTTAGTTTGGGGGCGCCTTTGCCCAAGGAATTGCAGAATATACGAGAGGCGTATCCCACCATTGTCATCGTAAAAGATGCTTTTGAACAAGAACTAAATCAATTTATTAAAACCCAAAAGATTGAAATCTATTCCAGGGATATTTCTGAAAAATTGGATTTCTTTTTCGGGGAAAAAACTAGCATTATTAATGTGAAGCATGACGCGGTTCCTAAAGATATTTTGCTGCAAGAGATGATATTTCTAAAGGAATTTCCCATGCAGCTTAAAAATTACCTTGCGGTACACCGGATGGTATGGGAAAAAGTAGATAACATCAGGGAAGTAAAAAGCATTGCATACAAGGATTTTACCCGCATCAGGGAGCAAATGAACGGTTTCCTAAAAACACTTTCACTCATGAAAGCCCGACTGGCGCAAATGGAGGATATTATAGAAACCAAAAAGGAAATAAACAATGCGATGTCTCAAGAAGGGTTGAAAGATATCAATATCCATAGAATTAATAATTTCATCGGGGACGTCAAATATGTTAAGGATTTATGGGAAATGACCATTGACTATGTCAAAGATACTTTAAATTTGATAGAATCAGTGTCGCGAGAAAATATCCAGCGAGAACTGAGCGCATTGAAGTTCGTTGCCTTAATCGGCGCCATTACCAGTTTCTTTGGCATGAATATTGCATTTCCCTGGGAAGACCGTTGGGATGCGATTTTTTTGAGTTCCCTGGCCGTCATTGGTATTATTATTTTTGTTTCATTTACCTTCTATTATTTTTTAAAGATATTTATTTACAACAGAAAATTTAACATGAAGTAGATATTAGACCTGTTGCGTATTAAGGATTTGCTCGAGACGCGAGGGTTACCGGCTCAGCCGGAACCCCCGTCTGTAGCAAATTGCATATTTTGGCCAGAAATTTGCTATACCTAGTATAATGTGTCGCTCGTTCGGAAAGGAATAATTGCGATTTTTCCTTTCCTCTCTCGCTTAGCACATTATAATTTTTCGGTCAAGATGTGGGTAAATTTGTAGCAACAAATTTCCCCATCTCCGGGCCCTCTAGGCAAGCCGAAAAATTCTATCAAATTTCTGATCCAAAATCTTCAATTTTCGTAACAATCCTTAATACGCAACAGGTCTATTCAAAATATGGCAAAGGTCGAGTTATAATATGCAAAAATATATTTAAATTTAAAAAATAGACCTGTTGCGTAATAAGATTATATGCGAAACGCAGCAATTTTTAGGTAAAAAATCAGAAAAATCTGGAGGTTTGCCCAAGGGCAAGCCGACAGATTTTTATGGTTTTTGAACGAAAATTGCAAGTTGCAGCGTAAATCCTTATTACGCAACAGGTCTAATATCATGGAAAAAATAAATAAGTTATTGAACATTAAAAACATTTTATTGCTTTCAGTGTTGGTTTTTTCTTTGCTGGTATTTGTTAATCCCGGTATTCTTTTTGGACAAGCTGCGCCGCAAAAAGAAATCTGCAATGGTGTGGACGACAATGGCGATGGACGGGTTGATGAAGGGGTAAATTGCGACCATTATCTAAGTTATCTTATCGACAAATCTATTAATCCGGTTAACGTTGTTTTGCGCGATCAATTTATTCAACCCACGGATTTTCAGGCGGTTTCCATTGAGCGGCTCTTTAATCCGGCGGTAAAAACTCACGGAGGCATAAAATTCAAAGCAAGCAGACCAGACCTTCACTACTTGGCCTATAGAGTCAAAACCCCTGCTACATTCACGCCGCGCTCCGTGATTATAGAAAACCAATTTGAGCGTAATGTTATATCAGTCACCAATCCTCGGTACTTATTGACTCCAACCGGTAAACGGAAAATAGGCATTACCGACCAAACACTTTCTTTAATGCCCGTATCAGCGGCTAAGAAATTACTTGAAGCAGTTGCGCCATCGATTCCGAAAAATGCCAATCATTACCTTTGCTATGATATAGAGCCCTACGATGTTTCTTTGGCGGCGTCTGTGAAAGATCAATTCCAAAATAGGGGATTTGAAGTGGTCCGGGCGCGTTATTTTTGCAACCCCGTAGAAAAAATGCATAATGGAAAGGTGAGTGAGATTATTGATAGAAATAACCATTTGACCTGTTATGAAGTGATTCCCCATAACAAGGTGAACCGAAAAGTGGTGACCCGCGATCAATTTGGGGCGAAATTACAGACCGCAATTAGGACGGAAGAAATCTGTGTTCCAACCATTAAAACCCACATAGATGAACCCGTCTGCGTCCAGCCCGATGATCAGGGTACGGCCGTTATTTTTGCCAGTGACAAAAAATTCCAAACCACCGACGGCCACTTGGTTGTTATTCAACCATCAATGGGATCAAATGGCCTGACGGCCGACGGCATCCTCATGAGTGGTCCCGATACGGTTATTAATCGAGGTGGCAGTCCATCTGAAGGGGAAACATATACATTTGAAACCGAAATACTCCAAATGTCGCTTTCAAGCGGACGTGTTTTGAATGTTCCCATGAACGGGCAAATAACCACAGAGCCGCGTACGCCCGGCGAGGCAATTCAGTCCTTTGATACTGAAATGTTGCAACTGCAAGGGCAATTACCTCCAGGCGACCCTGACTTTGATTTGCTGCGCATTACCGCAGGGAGCGGCTTTGGCCTGCCAAGCCCTGGCCACACGACGCTCACGCGTAGCGGCACCAAGTACTGGCATGTGGACAGCTTTTTTGACATCACCTACCGCATTGATTTTGTCGGCGCTCCTGGCGGAGCATACGCGGGTATGAGCGGCTCAACCACCGCCACCATCAGAATGCAGGGCTCTTGCTCAATGCCGAATTCATAATGGTTTATCGCCAATAGTATCGATAAAATTAATAAAGGATACCAGTGCCTCACTAATATAATTTTGAACCCTGGTTCAAAATTATATTAGGGCGCTTCCGTAAATACCTTCCCCAAAATTAGGTTCAATGCGCCCTGAATATCAGTACTGTAATTGAGCAAAATCTTGAGCCCTACCTTGGGTAGGGCGAAGGACTTTGCGATTGAGTAGTGCTGATAGTCAGGGATGCGGTGGGCGTAAGATGGGGAAGCTATTTACGGAAGCGCCCTTAGTGAGGCACTGACTCGAGGCACAGACTTCTTGAGTAATCCTGTGCAATAGATCTGTTGCACAATATGTTTTGCATATTTCGCAACAGGTCTAATAAATATATGGAAAAACTTCGTATGCAACCGTGGATTTGGGTGCTCGTTGCCCTTTTTGCGGTTGCGGCTATTATTTTTTTTGTTTTTAACAATAAATCAGCGTCAAATCCGGTAACAACCGAAAGCGAATCAGTCCAAGATATTAGTCCCCAGGACACCGGTGTTATGGCTAGCGCAATTTCGTATGCCAATGCATTGGTAAAATACGCGGATCGAAGAATCCAACTTGATACCATGTGTCAAGCGCATCCCAGTAACGTAACCTACAAAGATAATACCGGTATCATGATTGACAACCGGTCTCCGCAAACCCGCACCGTTAAAATCGGCACTACATTCACCATAAAGCCATGGGGATTTAAAATCGTCGTTTTACCCGATGTTTACCTAAAATCAAACACCATTTTAGTGGATTGTGATAATTCCCAAAACGTAGCCACCATTTTGGTTCAAGAATAATATCAAGCGCATTGGTAACACTTTGCCGCAAAAAGAAAATCCCCACTATCGGGGATTTTCTTTTTGCGGTAAATGAATTTTTTTCAACCGTGAATTACGAAATGCCTTCGCAAGATTTTTTCTTAATTTTGAGCGAAAATTCGATAGAATTTTTTATCGTGGCCAAGGGCTACGATAAAAAATTATTGCGAATTTGCAGCCAAAATTAAGAAAAAAGATGCGAAAGTTATTTTATACGGGCATTTCGTAATTCACGGTTCATAAAAAACCTCAGTTGTTTGAACTGAGGTCTGCCGTAATGAAAATTCCTTTCCAAGCATTCTTGTAGCTGTGAATTACGAAACCCCTCGGAGCTATTTTTTTCAGATTTTGAGCTAGAAATTTGATAGAATTTTTCGGCTTGCCCAAAGGGCCCGCCGAAAAATTATAGCAAATTTGTGGCCAAAATCTGGAAAAAAGAGCCCGAAACTCTTTTAACATGGGGGTTTCGTAATTCACAGCTTGTAGGAGAAACCAGTAATGAAGGTGTTTCCGGAAAGTGCCGTTGTTTCTGGCGCTGTTCGGAAAGGGTCTTTATCGTCATTGCGTAAAGTCGCCAGATTCATCCCGCCCGAAAGGCGGGAAAATCCCGACTCAGGATCCAGTAGGCGACGTGGCAATCTCTACTTTTGTGCGGGGATTGCTTCGCCCCGCCTGCTGGCGGGGCTCGCAATGACGGTGGAGGAGATTGTTCTTGAACAGCGCCGTTGTTTCAGTGTAACCCCTCACACCCCACCGTCATTGCGTCAAGTCGCGAGAATTTCTA